>JAMQPH010000908.1 GCA_023717605.1 Pyrinomonadaceae bacterium | reverse complement strand
TTTTAAGGCCACAAGAGCGTGGCATTTTCCGAATTCCGAAAATGCCACGCTGAACCTGCTCGCGCCCTACGTATAATGTTTAGCTTCACTAAGACGCGGTCGCACTTCGCCGAGTACTGACCGGATCCAATTCAACCAACGGGTTCTGGATTCACATCTGAGGGCAAGCATGGTGGACAGGCTTACATCCAGAGATGACATGCTGAACAAAGCTTTCCTGCTTGCCTACTTCATCCACGGCAACAAGGAGACTGCGGTCCGAGTCGTCTCAGGAGCCATGTCCAAGCTTGATGTAGCAGCGACCGCTCAAGGCAAACGGTTCTATTACCAGCCTGGCGGTCGTTCGCTGCTGCGGCGAACGAGATCGATTGGTTTCAGAAATAAGGTGACGTTTAACGAACTTCACCTGCTCCAGCGACTGATTTACATCGAGTCGGAGGTCTACGAAAAAGAGAAGGAGCAAACTAGCAGCGGCGCGGCACTTGGGAAGGAAGACATGATCGTGCGTTTTATCAAGCACCTGGTACGGATTACTTTGAAACGGAATTCATTTTACGTGACGCTTGGAATGAGTCGCCTGCTCTACAACTACACTACTCAGGAAACTATGAGGATTTACAATGTAGTAGTTCAAGATCCAGAACGCGTGAAGGACGACTACTACTATCGCTCGCGTAAAGGAGTACTAATGCAAGAAATAAAGGAGCGCTTTGGCGATCTTATCAAGATTAGCCACGGACAAAGAGGAGAAGAGCGGTTTCAAGCAGAACCTGAGCGTGAACAGTTCGCGGACCTGGTCAGAGAGTGCCTCTCTTTTTTCACGCCGTGGGCCACCCCGTGTCTGGTTCCTGCGGGCTTTGACCCCATTTCAGACAGTATCCCCTCGCTCCTATTTGAAGGTAGCGATAAGGAAGATCAGATTGAGGTAAATCGAATTCACGCAGCGCTTCATCCCAACTGCTACCAGCGACTAATAGAGGCATTGGGTTTTCCCTTGCCCGATCAGCGGCTGGAACTTCCGCATTTCTTCCTTTCCAATGAGAATAGCGATCGAAACCAGGGTAGTCGCGATCGACATCCGAATCAGGAATTAGGCGTAGAGGATTTGAACACCATCAAGCAGGACTTGAGTGAGTTAGCAGAGCGACGCAGGAAAGCTTCGACCGGTTTGCTACGCATCTTGTTAGATGGGGTGGAATACAACAGCCTCGATCTTAAGGGTGAACGCCGCGTTCGTTTCGATCTGCATCGAGAGCCCGAGTTGGTTGAGATCTGGACCAAGGATGAAACTGGAGATCTTCTGCTTGCTTCTCATCTTATTACTTACCAGCAATCCGATTCAGCGGAGCCTCTGCAGACATCCCTGTTCCTTGATGATAATCAGGAGGTTTCGATTGTCGTCTCGCCATCCACCGATGTTTCACGCGCAGTCGTTGAGATAAGTTATGAGGGATCCCATCCGGACAAAGCAGCCCCAGTTTTTCGTCAACCGTTGACGGTCCTGGCCGCCGGACACCGGCTGTTTGCTGGATATCAATCTGGCTTCGGTAGGATGGGCCATATCAAATTCTTGATCCCCGCCTTGACCTTCCTTTTCCTAATCATCCTGACAGGCGTCGCTGTGCGTTACATTCAGAGAGGAGCGCATCCATCGCCGGCGCAGCAAGTAGCCAACAATAAGCAAACCAAACCTTCGGCGTCTGCAGAAGGTAACGGCTTAGACACACAGGCTGCCGACTCGAACGCTGCCGCAGTTGGATCGCAGAAAACCCCGGAACTCGTAGGTAAGCAACCTGCCTCCGAAGGAACACAACCGGCACAACCGGCTACTGAGAACAGTACCGCGAGATCAACCCAGCCACAGTCGCAACCTCCTTCCACATCTGTTGAGCAACAAACGGCAGCAACTGAAAGCGTTTCCTCGGAAAGAGAAGTGACCAGGGGTCCAACACCCGGAGATGCTGCTGTGTCGCTCCTCGAAGTGAAAAGAGTCTATGTAGAGAGCGGAGGGGAAGCTTCCGGTCAACTCCTTCGCCAGATGCTGGTCAGGCAGTTGCAGCTGAGTGGGAGGTTCAGCTTGAGCAAAACCCGAGACGAAGCAGATGCGCTGTTCAAGGTAACAACGCGACTAATCCGCTCCAATCCCCGGAATCGCAGCCAAACCGAGAGCTTGTCTTCCGTTCTGCTTGTTAACGCTCGCGGTGATGTGATCTGGCCGGTCAAAGACCGAAGCTCTCGGGGAAGGTATCTCGGGCTAACGCCGGAGCAGGTCAGCGCTCAGGTTCTGAAGGATCTAGATGAGGATATCGAGCACTTACGGCGACGACATTGAGCTTAGCCAGCGTGGCTCGCATAATCCCAATCATTACCTGGGCTCGCCCTGAAGCACAAACGCCGCCCAGTAATACGGCGCATGCCAACGTCCCTCTTTCCAAAGTGCTATCTGCGCTGCCCTGAGCGCAGAAGCGGGGCTCAAGTGTTCTGAACCGAGCATGCCTCGATAGAAGTGGACCATCAACCTGGCAGAAGCTTCATCAGAGACATCCCACAAACTCACCACTATTCGAGCGGCCCCAGCGTACATGAATCCACGGGTGAGTCCGACCAAACCCTCGCCTTTGATCTCTTTTCCGAGGCCGGTGCGGCAACCGCTCAGGACGACCAATTCTACTGGTAGCTTCAAGTTGAATATTTCATGAACTCGTAAATAACCATCCTGTTCGCGACCTTGCCGATCAAACATTGAAAGCACTATTCCTGACAACTCTGGATGAGCGCTATCTAGAAGACCATGCGTGCCGAAATGAACGAAACGATAGTGACCCAGTTCGGGGCTGATGGCCGTCATCCGACTTGCGTCAAAATCGAGTGCCTGCATGCGGTCTGCCTTAGGCACCAGGGACAAGATTTCCTCGGCCTCACGTCGTGTGAAAGGCAGGCGCCGGATACGGCCTGCTCCATCGGTTCCAACAGAATTTTGTGGAGAGTTCCTGGATGCTCCTCGTAAGCGATCTCCGTGGCTGTATATTTCGGCTATCTCAATACTGCGAATCGGAGATGCCTCAAGGGTTCTTCCTTTTTTTAGTCTCTTATCATCCCGTTCAAATACAGGATCTGCTAAGACGGCTAGCGTTTTATTTGCGAGCTTTCGTCCGGCCGTTTCCCGTCGCAACACACCAAGCGTCGACGCGGATGGCAAACTCACAATTTCATGCTCAACGACCAGGGGGACAAAAGAGCCGCGGGGACGCGGAGACGCGGAGATGCGGAGGTTAGCTGGGTTGTTATTTATCGCCGCGTCTCCGCGTCGCCCACTCTCAGTGTCTCCGCCAGGTATCGGCAATGCCGCAAACGGTAAATAATTAAGCGCGCCATCGCAGACAATCAATAATTTTCTCTTTCCCCGTGGTCCTAGCTGTGACGACGCAGGACCGAGGAGTATTTTACTAAGTGTAGCCGCCCTCCTTAGATACTCGGTGTCAGCAGCCGCAATGCGCGCTTGTCGCTCTGTTGGTGTTTCGAATTTCACGCGGCGATTGCGCGCCGTCAATAGCTCATAGACACGCCGTGTCGCGATCTCTATCTCACCGCGCGGCGGAAGCTCACTACTCTTCAAAGAGTCGGAGGTCACCATCCATAGGTAGCTTCTTTCAGCACCCAATGCGTACTCAAGAAGCAGAGTATCGGAATCTAGTACTCGTGCCTGAATTTCTCTGAGGCTCAACGGAGCGGGTTGTGTAAGGTCGGCATAGCGCGGACTGCTGATTCTTATTTGAGCCTCAAGGTCCTGGTACTGTCCGAGGAGTAGTTTGATTTCTCTTCTTAGAGCAGACACCTGCTCTACGTTACTATCGCCCTGCATCAGACGGTTCTGCACTGCCGCTTTGGCATTAAGCAGCTGCTGCAATGAACGCTCCCTCCGTATTAGTTCCGGCTCGACGCCTTGGCGGATATCAGCCCCGGCTTCGGTCAGCATTTCCAGCAAACTTCGAGCACGAGCGCGCTCGCTGACTTGCAGCGCTCTACCGTCATTTCCGTCGCTCGGGTAACGTCCGTGCAGCTGCATGAGCACATTGAGATAGGTCTCGAAATACTGCTGTGCTGAAGCGAAATAAGAAGCGCGTAGTTCCTGGCTGACAATCTTGATGCGTAGGGATTCGATGATCTCAAGGGCGGCTTCGATTCGGGTGCGAGCTTCGACCAGATTGCCGCGGTTACACTCGACCAAGGCAATCCTTCGCAGAATGGAGGCTTCGAGACTCCGATCCTCCACCGCTCTACTCAGTGAAAGGGCTTGACGGTAGTAATCCAACGCCTTCAGATGCTCGTCCAACGCGGCGAAGGTATAACCGAGGTCACCGAGGGTAATGGCTTCACCCTGCCGATCTCCGACAAGATGCCTTAGTGGCAGCGAGCGATTGAAATACTCAAGCGCTCTTTGCTTTTCGTTTAGTGAGCTATATACCAACCCTATATTGTTAAGCGTAATGGCTTCCACGCGGCGGTCGCCCACGAGTTGCAAGATGGGCAGTGCTTGATTGAAGTAGTCAAGAGCTTTCACTTGTTCGCCGAGCGACTCGTAAACATATCCAACATTATTAATGGTGATGGCTTCTACGTGACGATCCCCAACGGCGCGCAAGATCGGGAGCGCTCGACCAAAGTAGTCGAGAGCCCTCTCCTTCTCGCCCAGTGAGTTATAGACGAAGCCGATGTTATTGAGGGTTGCGGCTTCAGCTCGCCGATCACCCACAGTTTGCAGCATCTGAAGCGCTCTCGCGTAATTGTCGAGGGCTTTCTGTTTCTCACCCAATGAGTCATATACCAAGCCAACATTATTTAGCGTATATGCCTCTACGCGACGGTCACCAGCTGTTTGTAGGATCGGGATTGCCCGAGTGTAATACCGAAGCGCTTCCTGCTTTTCGCCAAGCGAATCGTAGATTAAACCGATATTGTTGAGTGCCGTAGCCTCGCCGGTGTCGTCCTTAACAGCCTGTAGGAGTGGCAAAGCTTGATTGTAGAAGTCAAGGGCCCTCACCTTTTCTCCGAGGAGGTCATAGCCCTTACCTATTTGGCTGAGCGTAATAGCTTCTGCTCGGCGGTCTTCAACAAGGCGCCAGAGAGGAAGCGCCTCGTTGAATTTGTCTATTGCTCTGCGCAATGACGAGGCCGTTGCTTGTGCGAACAGCTGTTGTCCCTCCGCAACCAACTGATGAGCCGCTAGACTATTCCTATCTTGTGCACGCTGGGACTGGCTGGTCGGAAGTGGTGTCTGCGCTGGAGATTGCGCTGAGACACTTACGCGCACTGACTCGGAGACCAGAAGACTTGCAAGGACAATCAAGCAACACTTAAATACACAGCTTCGAAACCTCAAAGTAGTGAAATGCTCTTTGCTTTGTTCGCTCATGACACTCGTCTGAATTAAAAAAGAGCCATCAGGTTGAAAGCGATTTGAGATTACATTGATTAGGCATGGGTGTATAATCTGGCGCTGAATAAGCCAGAATAATAGCACCCGTTAAAGACAATTCTCCCCTACCCGGCGGCACTCAGCTTCGTCTGAGTAGTCCGGATCTTCGACACTCCAGAAAGAGTGGGGAACGTCATGTCAACCAGGTGTTGCAGCTCATATCTAAGACAGACGCTTATACCGCTCTGCCTTTTCGTTCTTACCGTCTCGACAGCTCAAGGCCAAAGCAATGGACCTTTCAGGACCACACTTGGCGCTCACGCACTCTCACCAAACTCAACACTTAACGGTACTGTGGTAGACGAACAAGATGCGGTCGTTCCCGATGCCTCTGTGCTAGTGACTGACGTTAAGGAAGGGTTCAGGAGGCAAGTGAAAACGGAACGCGACGGCACCTTTGCGGTCCAAGTGCTTGCTCCCGGAAATTACACGGTCTCAGTGCGGCACCTGGGGTTTGTTCCCGCTGAGATCACAGACGTAATTCTTAAAGCCAATGACCGTCTTGCGCTAAAGATTCGATTGAGAGTCGGGAGTGTCGGTGGAATAGTTACGGTCGATGCCGGCCACGGTTCTCTTCGACACACTCCAGAGATCGTGACAAGTATTGACGGTAGATTTGTCGAGAATTTACCGATGAGCGGGAAAAGCTTACAGCCTTTGATCTTACTCACACCCGGTACAGTTCTAACCAAATCAACTTTTGCTGAGCAAGGACAATTTAGCGTCAACGGACAAAGAGCGAATGCCAATTATTTTCTGGTGGATGGCGTCAGCGCGAACATTGGGGTCGCAGCGGGTGCCGGCCTTGGTCAATCGGGTGCGGGCGCGTTGCCCGGACTAAGCGTATTTGGCGGAACTAACAGTCTTGTTTCAGTGTATGCCTTACAGAAAATTAAGATTCACACCTCTTCTTACGCGCCCGAGTTCGGGCGCACACCCGGAGCTCAGGTATTGATCAACACGCGATCTGGAACGAACCAGTTCCGGGGAGCCGTATTTGAATACTTTCGACATAATGCATTGGAAGCCAACGACTGGTTCGCCAACCGCAATCGTTTGCAAAATCCGCGTTTGCGTCATCACCATTTCGGAGGAGTTCTTGGCGGGCCGTTAATAAAGGACCGGGCTGTCTTTTTTCTGTCCTACGAAGGAGTGCGTTCAACTTCACCTCAGGTCGCAACTAGAGAAGTGCCGTCGCTGGCTGCGCGCCAGGCGGCTCCGACAGAGATAAGTCCTTTCTTGAAGGCGTTTCCAGTTCCTAACGGTGAAAATATCAAAGATGGGTTAGCGCAATTCACGGCCGGCTATTCTGATGCTGCGATTCTAAACACAACCGGTCTTCGAGTCGACTACGAGTTGAGTGAAAGGCTGACTTTCTTCGGTCGATTTAACTATGCACCGTCTTCAGCGACTCAGCGCGGCGTTTTCAGCAGTCTCAACACATCTCTTCTCACATCCTTTGAGACGCAAACTCTAACTGCCGGCTTAACGCTGGCGCTCTCCTCCGGTGTCTACAACGACCTCCGCATCAATTACAGTCGGATGACAGGTTCCAAGAGGTTCTTGCTCGACGATCTGGGCGGTGCAGTGATTCCTACTGATTCAGTTTTCTTTCCCCCCTCGGTATTGCGCCAGGATTCCATGTATGGCTTTAGTCTGGGCAATGGTTCCTCATTCTTCGTTGGGAGAGATATTGATAATCTCCAACGTCAAGTCAATTTAGTCGACAACTTGTCCATCTTGAAGGGCGCCCACGCCCTGAAGGTCGGGATCGATTATCGCCAACTCTTCCCGGTCTATGGCCAACGCAGATATAGCCAAGTCGCGAGTTTCAATGGCGTGGCGGGAGCGTTGACCGGAACTGCATCGTCCGTATCCATCGTCACCCACGACCAGGTGAGCCTTACCTTCACAAATCTCTCCGCGTACGCGCAGGATACCTGGCGAGTCAAACCTCGACTGACACTCACGTATGGGCTGCGGTGGGAAATGAATCCCTCACCCTCTGGGAAAGATGGCCGAGATCTATTCACAGCATTAGGAGTGGACGATCCTACGCATCTCTCGCTCGCACCACTTGGTACACCGCACTACAAGCTTTCATACGGCAACTTTGCGCCACGGGCTGGGATTGCCTATCAACTCTCTCAGCGGCCGGGAAAAGAAAGTGTACTCAGAGCCGGGATGGGCATTTTCTATGATCTCGGGGCGGGACTGGTCGCTAATTCGGCCAGCTATTTCCCGTATTCAAGACGTAAGAGCTTCGCTAATGTCGCATACCCACTCGATGAC
The DNA here is from genome assembly GCA_023717605.1 of Pyrinomonadaceae bacterium. Lineage (GTDB taxonomy): Bacteria > Acidobacteriota > Blastocatellia > Pyrinomonadales > Pyrinomonadaceae > PSRF01. The sequence goes on along the minus strand of JAMQPH010000908.1, from coordinate 5,416 downwards.
TCTTCGCGTGAGGCCCGCCCTTTCAGTCTTAATCCACCGTTTAGCACGGTCCGTGTTTTCGAACCCAATTTCAAACTTCCTTTGACGATTCAGTGGAATATGGCTGTCGAGCAGTCGCTGGGTTCGAACCAGACTCTTTCTGCTGCTTACGTGGGTGCTGCAGGCCGTCGTCAGTTGCGCTCGGAAGGGTTTGCTAACCCGAATCCGAATTTTCAACAGGTCTTCATTGTTACGAACGATGCCACATCGGATTATCACGCCTTGCAGCTTCAGTTTCAGCGTCGCTTAACTAAGGGGTTCCAAGCCCTCGCAGCTTATACCTGGTCTCATTCGATCGACATCAACTCTAATGATTCATTTACCAATATTCCTTCCGGCAAGATCGATCCTCGGTTGGATCGTGGTCCGTCCGATTTCGACGTGCGTCACTCATTCGGCGCCGCAGTCACTTACGACCTTCCGACAACGGACCTCCGCGGGCTCGGGAATAAACTGTTTCGCAATTGGTCGTTTGATACGATGCTAATTGCGCGCACGGCCGCACCGGTAGACATCTTTAATGGACGAGATATGGGCTTTGGCTTTTTCAACTTTCGACCAGATCGGATTGAAGGTGTTCCTCTTTACCTAAAGGATCCCTCTGCTCCTGGGAGTCGCACCATCAATAGGGCCGCATTCGCTATTCCGGAGAATCCTCGACAAGGCACACTAGGGCGCAACGCCTTACGAGGATTCCCTGTCTCTCAGATAAATCTCGCTTTCCGGCGCCGCTTGAAACTAAATGAACAATTGAATCTTCAGCTCAGAGCCGAATTTATCAATCTCTTCAATCATCCGAATTTCGGAGATCCCGTAGGTGACCTGAGCAGCGGTCTTTTCGGCCAGTCAACCTCAATGTTTGGAAGAAGCTTGGGAAGCGGAGGAGCTAATGGAGGCTTAAGCCCGCTCTACCAGCTGGGAGGCCCCCGCTCTATACAACTAGCGCTGAAGTTGCAGTTTTGAAGGACAGAAGTCTTGCATTTCAAATCAGATCGCACACCATCCTTCAAGGCGAAACGACGCTGACTTGCATGTGCGCCGCGTCGAACGTGTTGAACTGCTGGATAATTGGAAAACCCGTCGACGAACTTCCGATGAGTTGGCCCAACTGACCGTGCTCATTAGTTGTCATGAAGAGATCGGCGCCACCTATGTTGATGACGGGCACGTTGGTGATCATCTTCACGCTGCCGCCCAACGCCGCTTGCCACCAGTTGGCGACGAAAGAGCCGGCCGGCATGGGCGAGGGATTGACAGTGCCGGACAGCGCAAGACGCGGCACGCCAGGCAGCGGTACGCGGACGCTGAAAGAGTTGTCATCTGTTTCGTAGTCGTAATCAATCGTGGGCACGTACTGAGCTCTGACACCAGCGAGACGCAGTCGCAACGCGAGTCCCGCATCGCTGGTGTAGTACCAGATGGTGTAGTTGTTGATGTCACCAGTGAAATCGGGCGGAACGATGACGGCGCCGATCTGGGCGATCTCGGTGGCTCTTGGCCTATGCCCGGCGGTTGCACTACCGCCGCAACGCGCTGTGCGAACGACCAGGGGAGTGACTGGTTGTCCATCGCCGGCCAGGATAAATTGACTGGGCACGTGGGCCCGCGCACTCTCCGTCGGCACTAGCGTCACACCGATGCTTTCCACGCAGTCGGTGAACTCGACGCCAAAGCCTGGAAATCCATCGAACGACTGTGGGGATTGAGCATACGTGCGGACGGTGCTCCCAATTATGGCCGTCATTAAGACGGCGAGGCCGATTGAGACTCCTGATCGTGTCAATGTGCTTCTCATGCTCATCTCTTTCTCCTTTTGAAACTCCGACGAATCGAAACTGTGTGGGTTTCTTTTTCCGCTAAAATTCCTTCGCTCAGTTCGGCGAAAACTGGCTCGAGATTCCATCACGCCGTTTGATTTTTTTCCCGGAGGTCGCGACGGAAAGGGCGGTGCTGCGGGTGCTATAATCCCGGGGAAACGCGGAGTAGTGTGGCAAAATCAACAGACCAAGATGGCGAGTCCTCTCCAGAGGAAATCACCGGTCTGCTCCTGGATTGGGGCAACGGCGATAAGGCCGCCCTCGATCGCGTAATTCCGATGGTCTATCAGGAACTGCGGCGACTGGCCCATCGCCAGATGCGACGTGAGCGCGCCGGCGACACGCTGCAGACCACAGCCCTGATCAATGAAGCCTACCTCCGACTCGTGGACTACGAGCGGGTGCGCCCACGCGACCGAGCGCACTTCTTCGCCATCGCCGCCCAGGCCATGCGCCGTATTCTGATCGAGCGCGCTCGCAGTCGCGGCTCGGCGAAGCGCGGCAGCGGAGCCCAAAGAGTCTCTCTGGATGAGGCCGGAGATGTTTCGAATGAGCGGGCCGCCAATTTGGTGGCACTCGACGAGGCGCTTACGAATCTGGCAGCTATTGACCCGCGCAAAGCTGAGATCGTCGAGCTGAAATACTTCGGAGGAATGACCATCGAAGAGGCGGCTGAGGTTCTTGGCGTTTCCACTCCCACGGTCGAGCGCGACTGGCACACGGCCAGGATCTGGCTACACCGTGAGGTCTCCAGAGCAAACTGATGAGACATGAGTCTCAGTTGTCAGTGGTCAGTTGTTCCACTCTTGTATTCTGAGCTTTGTACTTTGTACTTGGTGCTTTGTTCCGTGTCATTCTTAGTCGCTTTCACTGGAACAGGGCGTTAGGCGACGAGTCCAAGTTCAAAGCACAAAAATCCAAGCACAAAACAACCTACGGACCACGGACCACTGACCACTGACAACCTCCAATGACTCCCGAACGGTGGCAACAAATCGAGCACCTGCTACAGGCGGCGCTGGAGTGCGAACCTGCAGAGCGCGCCGCCCTACTTGCACGGGAGTGTGACGGCGACCCCGGCCTGCTTGCGGAGGTCGAGTCGCTAATCGCGACGGTGCCGGCAGTGCAAGGGTTTCTCAAGGGAAATGCCTTCGAAGATGCCGTCGTGTTATTCGACGAAGCGGAATCCGACTCGCTCATCGGACGCCAGATCGGTCATTACCTGATCGAGAAGGAACTCGGCTCTGGTGGGATGGGAGAGGTTTATCTGGCCCAGGATCTCAGTCTTGGCCGCAACGTGGCGTTGAAACTGCTCGACCCCGGCCGCACCGGAGACGGAGCGATGCGTCTGCGCTTTCTCCGCGAAGCACGTCTCGCCTCGTCCCTCGATCACCCGAACATCTGCACCATCCACGAAGTCGGCGAAGCTGAAGATCGGCTGTTCATCGCCATGCAGTACGTTGAGGGTGAGACTCTGAGGCGAGCCATTGGCGGGCGGCCGCTGGGGCTCGACTCATTCCTTTCGATCAGTTTGCAGGTAGCAGAGGCGCTGGCTGAGGCCCACTCACGAGGCATTATCCACCGCGATATTAAACCTGGGAACATCATCCTCAATTCGCGTGGTCAGGCGAAAGTGCTCGACTTCGGGTTGGCAAAGCTGCTGGACCGGCCGGACGGTGAAGCCGATAGTCACTTGACGATGACGGGCGTGGTGATGGGAACGCCTGCCTCGATGTCGCCGGAACAGGCACGTGGCGAGCGTGTCGATCATCGCAGTGACATCTTCTCGTTCGGCGTAGTGCTGTACGAGATGGCGACCGGGCGTATACCTTTTAGCGGGAGGTCGAAGGCCGATGTGATCAGCGCGCTGCTCACCCAACAACACACCCCGGCCGCCGACCTGAACAAAGAGATAACAGCGCATTTGTCAGCCGTGATTGACCGTGCGCTGGCCAAAGAACCCGACGAGCGTTACCAGACGATGGATCAGATGATCGCGGACTTGAGGCAAGTGGTCGTCGGGTCGGATCGGCTCCCCACTGCATCAGAGCTGTCCCGCGCGGTCGAACCCCTGGTTCCTCCCAGACGACAGGGACTGTTTGGAGGATTAGGTCGCCGGATTCAAAGTCGTATGGCGGTAGTGTTGTTGTCGTTGATAGCAGTGATGCTCGCCGTCCTGGCACTGCTAATCTACTCATCACGACCCGAACAGACGAAGCCAGGCAATCAGATCAAATCTATTGCGGTGCTTCCCTTTAAGCCGTTGATCGCCGGAAGCCGAGATGAAGCTCTTGAGCTGGGCATGGCAGACACGTTGATCAACAAGTTAAGCAATATCAGGCAAGTGACTGTCCGACCGCTCAGTGCGGTGCGCAAGTACTCGGGGCTGGAGCAGGACGCGGCAGCAGCCGGGCTCGCGCAGAAAGTAGATGCGGTGCTCGACGGGAACATTCAGCGGTCCGGCGAGAAAGTAAGGATCTCAGTGAGGCTGGTGCGTGTGGCGGACGGGCAGGAGATTTGGGCCGAACAGTTTGACGAGAAGTTCACGGACATATTTTCCGTGCAGGATTCAGTCTCCACGAAGGTCTCCGTGTTGCTGGCGGAGACGTTGACCGGCGAGGAGAAAGAACTTTTGACGAAGCGCCAGACCGGCGACGTGGAGGCGTACCAGCTTTACGTTTTGGGACGCTACCACTTGAACAGGTTAACGGACGAGGGTTTTCGGAAAGGCCGAGACTACTTCCAACGGGCGATTGACAGAGATGGGAACTATGCCCTGGCATACGCCGGACTGGCAGATGCCTACAACCGGCTTAGTGGCTGGAATGCAATTTCGCCGAAGGAGGGTTTCCCGAGCGCAAAGGCAGCGGCGATGAAAGCACTAGAACTTGACGACAAGTTGGCCGAAGCCCACACCATGCTCGGGGTCGTCAAATTCTTTTATGACTGGGACTGGGCAGGCACCGAGAGAGAATTCAGGCGAGCCCTCGAGATCAACCCGAGCCATTCGGACGCTCACCAAATGTACAGCTACTATCTGTCCGCGATGGGGCGGTACGAGGAGGCTCTCGCGGAGATGAGACGCGCTCAGGAACTTGATCCGCTTTCGCTTGAAAAAACCGCGGGCATTGGAGAAATGCTCTACCATCAACGCCAATACGACCAGGCGATAGAGCAATACCAAAAAGTGCTTGAGATGGACCCGAACTCCGGCTTTGCGCACTGGGCCATCGGGAATGTTTATGTGCAAAAGGGGAGGTACGCAGAAGCCATCGCGGAGTATCAAAAGGCTATGCCTCTTTCAGGAGACAGTCCCGATGAGCCGGGGTCACTCGCCTGCGCCTACGCGCTATCAGGGAAAAGGCGAGAGGCTCTGGTGATCTTAGAGGAGTTGAAGGAACGCTCAAAGCGAAGCTATGTATCGCCGACCGTCTTGGCGTTCATCTATACAGCTTTTGGGGAAAAGGACCAGGCCTTTGAGTGGCTCGACAGGGCTTATGACGGGCGGGATTTCATCCTGGTTCAACTCAAAGCGGAGCCGACGTTCGACAGTCTTCGGT
>JAMQPH010000688.1 GCA_023717605.1 Pyrinomonadaceae bacterium | reverse complement strand
CTGGTTACGGTAAAATACGGGTCCTTGGCTCAAGGTGTCAATACCCGCGCGCAGGCCGCGTGAACGACTTTGCGGAAACCCGTCAAGAACAAAGCGATCTGTTCGATCGCCTCGGATGCACGCCCAAGAGTGATAATTTGGACACAATATCGGACAACGGCGGAAATTCATTTGTTGTTCTCCGGCCTTCAGTAAGCTCAGCGCTGCTTTGGTCAAGGAATTCGAGGCGGGTTCCTATTTGTCGGCAGGATTTGTAAGGCGTTGAACAATATTGGCTCATAAAGTTTTTCTGCGGACCATATTGATCACCATGGTTGCAAATCATCGGGGGAAAAATACTCCCGTTGCGCACCATCGAATGCCGCGCAGGAACTTCTGCGGCGTTTCAATCTGAAGCTAACAGCGGTTTTGCGCGTGATTGGTACGGAGGTTGCACCGAAGCAATCCGATCGCAAGGGGAATTAGCAGTTCAGAATAAACCCATAAAATAGGAGGAGAATTGATGTCCAGAGGATTAAAGATGTTCTACGCAATGGCTTTGGCTTGCGGTGTCCTGATGATTGGCACGGGGGAAAGCAATCTCATGGCGGGTGAAGATCACCACCGCAAGCTGGGTTCGCCAAACCACTCCGGCAAGTTTATCGCTCCGTTACACAACCAGGTCAAAAAGATAAAGAGAGACATAAGAGAGGACCAAGCCGAAATTGACAGCATAAGAAATGAACTCAAACTGATCAATGCCGACATCGATAGTCTGATAGCGCACGTGGAGGCTCTTGAGGCCGCTGCCCTCCAACCGAACCTGCTGTGGATTAACCACCTTGGTTTCTTAGTCGATGCCCACAACCGCTTATCTGCTTCTTTCGCAGCGAACCCATTTGGAGGCTCTAGCGGTTTGGTCGTTCGAGCGTTTCAGCCGGTCGCCGATCAAGTCATAGCTACCGGACTTCAGGTACCGCCGGGGTACAATGTTACGAAGGTGCGTCTGTGCTACCAACTGTCCAACTCTGCTAACTTTATCACGCATATCAAAGTCGAACAGTTGACGATGGCCAGCACTGGCGTCGAGGTTCTAACAGACCTTGCTGACCAGATCAGCATGAGCCCTCTCTGCGTCGATAGTGCTCCGGCTGCGCTGCCCATCAACCCGGCAAATGGGCCGCTCCGTTTAAACGTCGGTGTAACGATTGCTGATCCCGACGAACTAATCGTCATTCGGGCCGTTGGTTTGTATTTGGAACCCGCGATTTGAGGCTTGGCTCAAGATCGAGTAAGCCCTGTTTCTGAAAACTGGCAGCGTCAAAGATTCAAAGGTCCGGTGGTGCCACCACCGGACCTTTGTGGTTGAGCGGATTCCTCGCTAAACCTACATTCTTCCTACCACATTCCACACCTCGGGCCGGCGTCCGACACCCAGGGTCGCATCAAATCGTTTGCCTTGACGACCGAGCGTGACCTTGAGTAGATTAGATACCAAAGCGCTTGAACCAAACAGAAACGGCTCTTAACTGGGAAGGAGGCAAATCATGTTTGTATGTCTATCGCCTGGAGGTCAGTTAATGACCAGCGGTGAGTCGCAGCAAGAGAAACTGCTCGTCGGCACGGCCGAGGGGATTTTTCCGTTTCAAAAGCGCGGCAGCGTGTGGGAACAGCAAGACACGATGATTCCTGGAAAGCATTTCAGCTCGATTATCTTCGAGCCTACCACCAAGACGCTTTTCGGAGGTACCTACAGCTGTGAGATTTTCGCCAGCACGGACTTGGGTAAATCCTGGGAGAGGCGCGACAACAGCATCGGCGAAAAAGAGATCTATTCCCTCGCCAACCAAATCGTCAAAGGCAAGCCGCGGGTGTATGCGGGAACGCAGCCGGCGCATCTCTACTATAGTGACGATCTCGGCAAGAGCTGGACCGAGCTGCCGGGACTGCGCCAGGTCCCGGGTGTTGAAAAGTGGACCTTTCCCGGTCCGCCCCATCAGGCCCATGCCAAGAGCATCACCTTTCATCCGTCCAATCCGGATATCATTCACGTGGCCGTGGAAGTCGGCGGCTTTCTGCGCAGCACGGACGGCGGCAAGACCTGGACGACCCAGGATAACATCAATCCCGACGCGCATCGCGTGCTCATTCCGA
>JAMQPH010000869.1 GCA_023717605.1 Pyrinomonadaceae bacterium | reverse complement strand
CTCTGAATAAAGCTCGCGCTTAGCCTCCACATCGAAGGCACTAACCCAACGAAGGTAGCGATCAACTTTGGGCAACGACGCAGCTTGCAGAAAACGTTTGGCATCCCGCACGCGGCTGCGCCGGGTTTGCGAGGTCGGAATCAAACCCATTGCCTGTTCGAGGACCGATTCGCGCAGCAGTGCCGGCAAACGATTATACTTCTGGGCCAGCTGCATCGCCGCGTAACGCTCATACCCCGCGAAGGATTCATCTCCGCCATCACCGTTGAGCGCGACCGTCACATGCTTGCGCGTCTCGCGCGCGACGTAGTATGTAGGGATCGCCGAAGAATCAGCGAAAGGTTCGCCATAGTGCTCAACCATCAACGGCAAAACTTCGAGAGCATTAGGACGGACAATAAACTCGTGATGATCTGCGCCCACATATTCGGCGATTCTGCGCGCATGATGGAGCTCACTAAAATCCTGCTCCTCAAAACCAATCGAAAAGGTTTTGATAGGTTCGCTTGAAACTTCGCTCATTAGTGCTACTACAGCACTAGAATCGATTCCGCCGGAAAGAAAGGCGCCCAGTGGTACTTCTGACATTAGCCGCACCCGCACAGCATCCCGAAGAACTTCGAGCGCCTGCTCGCCAGCCTCTCTCTCGCTAATCTTCAGCTTGTGCGAGAAATTTGGCTGCCAGTAACGCTCGATCTTAATCTCTCCCTTACGCCATCGCAGAGTATGGCCTGGCTCCAGCTTTCTTATTGCACGGTAGGCAGTAAGCGGAGCAGGAACGCACATGAAGGATAGGTAATAATCGAGCGCTTTTGGTTCGATATCGCGGCTGACATCCGGGTGAAGTAGAAGGGAGCTAAATTCAGAACCGAATAGGAACTGATCATTCAATTGTGCGTAAAGCAGTGGCTTCTTGCCGACACGATCACGCGCCAAAAACAATTCCTGCGTTCTCTCGTCCCATATCGCGAACGCGAACATACCGCGCAGGTGCTTAGGGCAATCTGCACCGTAACGGTCGTATGCATGAATGATCGCTTCCGTATCACTGTTGGTATAAAAGGTGTGGCCAAGCTTCTCCAACTTTTCGCGGAGTTCCAGGTAGTTGTATATCTCCCCGTTGAAAACTATCCAGGCCGTCCGGTCCTGGTTATGGATGGGTTGCTGACCACCTTTGATATCGATTATTGAGAGGCGGCGCATACCCAGCCCCACGCTCCCTTTCACGTAAAAGCCATCGTCATCCGGACCCCGATGGCGAATGGCGTCGCTCATCCGAGACAGCAAGGCCTCGTCGACCGGTTTGGTGTCGTTGCGAACTATACCTACGATTCCACACATGATGAGAAAAACCCTATTCGATGGGCAGCTACAAATCAAGCCAACCCGACCGCCCCAGGACCCTCGTTGCCTACTCATCCGTACCTGGGAAGAGGTCGACCAGGCGGCACACGAACACCAGACCAACTATGTGAGATTCAACCCTGGTGCTTTTCTGGAGAAACTATTGACGCAGCTCTCGGCTTCGGGCGAGGTTTGAGGCCACACCAGCGGCAATCACTGCTTGTCTTTCAGCCACAATGGCGCGTTTCTTCTCTTCGCGCTTCTCCAGCATCAAGACGTAGCCCACCGCCACAAAAATAAAGTAGAAAACGAGCAGTTGCGCTCGCTGGCGGTAGGCGTTACCTACGTTGCCCTGGAAGACGGAGTAGGCTAGAGACAGCATGACTGTGAAAATCAAGATGGGAGAGATCATTCGCAGCCGATACTTGATTGAAAACCATAAGCCAAGTACCAGCATTGGGAACGATGCCCACCAAATAATCATCTCAGGCAAGGTGAGGCTCTGCCTTAAAGAAGCCAACTGCCATGGGAAAGGCGCAAAGAGCAAGTAGAGCATGCCTACCGGAATAACAGTAAGCGCGCCCCTGGTTGTAGAAACATCAACGTCTCTACCAAAACCCGACTCTGCCGAGCGGGCGGCGTCCTGCCGGCTACGCTGAACTGATTCCAGAGTCCCGAAACGTCCTAATTGAACATTCGCATAGCGAGTGATGCCGAGGTAGGTCAACCCCAATCCGAGGATGATAATTAGGACGAACTGGCGGAAGAAGGTGGTCGGTGTCAAAGCCCTCATTCCGATAGCAAACGACCCTCCAATTGCGAGTGACAGCATGTAGAAGACGTAGAACCGCAGGCTCAACACGGCGACCAGTGAACACAGTAACACCGCCACGTACTTGAGACTTATTTTCTCACTGAGCTTCAGGGTTGCCAGAATCGAGAGAGCCAGAAAAAAAACGATTGGCCCGTCCTTCAAGCCCTGCGACGACCAGAGTACCAGCGACGGGTAGAAAGCGACTGCTATAGCAGCTAGCTTTGAGACTCTTGCATTGTTAAAAACCTGTTGCGCACAGAGAAAGATTATGACTGCCGTCACTGCCCCCAACACGGAGTTGACGAACTGGACTGCTAGCATGTTTCGGCCAATCAGCCCATAAATAGCCGCGACAAAGTACACCATGCCCCAACCCGATCCTCCTCCTTCGTCAACGAAGACACTCACGAGGGATCTTTGATATCTGTCACCACCCCAGGCCTGGAGTTGCGTAAAGCCGACGTAATCGTAGGTAAGCGCGTCGCCGCCAAAAAACTCTTGTGCATGAAAGACAAAGATTGCGGCGCCCAGGATCATCCTGATAAGGAGAGCTGCTACAAAGATTCTTAAGAGGAAAGATCCATGGGCGCCCTGTCGATACGAGAACAAACCGGCCAGCAGAGCCAGAAATCCACA
>JAMQPH010000847.1 GCA_023717605.1 Pyrinomonadaceae bacterium | reverse complement strand
ACGACACCCGCAGCGAGCATGTCTCCGGCCCGCACGAAGAAAGTGTCGATAGCCTGCTTGGCCTTGTATTTCTCCTCACGACTAGTCGGCAGCCACAGCATCTGCTTTCCAGTATTCATGACCGAGTAGTCCGTACTGTTTTCGGCGATCTTCACGTAAAGCAAAACCGACAGCCCCGCTCCAACTGCCGCCACGCTGTAGGCGCCTAGCGCAACGATGGGAAGCGCGAGAAGAACCCCACGCATGCCGAACTTCTTGACGATGCGCGATACAACAAAGGCCTGGATGATGATCGTGGCGACATTGGTCCAGAAGAAGTAATTGCCATAGAAGGAACCGATGAACGCTTCCTTGTTGAAGGCGGGACTGGCAGCAAGTTGAGCATTTCCCATATTCACTACCGCCTGGCCCAGGATGTACTCGCCGACCGTATTAACTACGTTTAGAAGTACCAGCAAAAGAGCGATCAAACGTAGATAGCGACTCTTTAGCACGAGAGAAAAACCATTACCTGGTTTCATCGGCTCGTGCTGCGGAGCAGCATTTCCAGCCACGCGCTTACTCACCACCTTATATAACCCCAGATGCAGCACAAGAATTACGGCCGCGATCTGCATCATTAAAAACGGGCTTAGTTGAAGACCAAAGAGCCGCTCGGCAAGTGCTGCACCCAGCGGAGCACCCGCCGCTGAGCCAACCGCTATCAGCGGGAACAGTCGATCCCCATCGGCGCGCGCGTAGATCTCGTTTGCATAGGACCAGAATTGGGCGATCGTCGTAAGACTAAAGATTCCCACCCAAACGAAGAAGATGAAGCCCAGATGCGGAACTCCGATCCGGCTGCCGACGAAGAAGAGCTGAATGCAGCCAACGAAGAAAAGTATTACGGCCATGAGAAAGCGCTGGCGTGGTAGCCGCGAAGCTACCCACCCGTACACGGGCACGTAAACAATGAGCGTCAGGGCCTGAGCGGCAGCGGCATACGACTTGAGCTCAGCTCCACCTGCCATGAGGATGAGAGGCTCGCGGACTGTCTTCAGCACGTAGTAGCCGACCAGAAGTAGAAAGACATTAAGCGACATTAACAGGACTGTCGCGCCCTCACCGGCCCGCACATCGCCGAAAATCCCTAGAAATCGATCGAGCGGTCCCGGTGGTCGCGTGTCCTGCATTTGGGCTCCTACAGTCTCCGATGATGTCGCCGATCAAAGATTGCCAGCAGCTGTTCTCAACAGTGCTTTGCGGCTCTGGCAACTGCTTCGTCCTTCTTGCTTTTACCCCAGCGATTTCTTTCAAAAGCCTTTATTGTGGGTCCCAGTGCTCCTTTGCACCGCTTGTTCTTCATGATCTTTGCACTCAGGTCGGTATACGAGTACTTAGGACGAAGTTCGCTGAATTGTCGCGACTATAGGGGTGTCAGACGGCAGATGCGTGAAAGAGCGGTGAATTTTTGGTGAATCTGCAGGGGTAGCGAGCGAACAAGGGAGCGATCGGAAGAAGGTACTGAAACTCTTGGGGCTAATCAAAAAGTCATAGAAAGGGCCGAATTACTGCTTCACCGAGCAGGCAAAATGGCGAGGACTGCGATATGGGGAAACTCACGCGGCGGCACCAGCATCCACTGAGGTTAGCTGCTTTTTCGTTCGAGTGTGGAAAAATGACTCCCCAAGAGATTAAACAACTTCACCATGTTCACACCGAAACGAGTTCACGTGACTCAACCTCATGTTGTCCCGCGGCGGCAGCGCGTTTGAGAGGCGTTTCATGAAGACTTTTCTGTTTCGCTTTATCGCCGAGATTGTTGTGAACTTCAGCGAGCGTCTCCAGCACGCCAAGCTCAGCCTCACGACGAGTTGCCTCGGGTAGTTTGACAGCGGCCTCAAGCGCTCTATCCAGGATCGCAACTGCCTCGCGGTAGGCGCAACGTTGCGCTGCGTTCTCCGCTGACAGCCGAAGATACTGCACGGCGCGTGCATAATCGCGCCCTTCCTGAAAATGACGCGCCAGTTCGGAAGCCATCTCAACCCGATCTTCATTCCACAACTGCTCGAGTGCCTCGCCGATGCGTCGATGGGATCTCACTTTGACTGTCTGGCTGCACCCGCGGTAAAGGACCTCACGGTAAAGCGAGTGGGTGAACTGATAAACACCGGAAACCGAACCGTCCGGTAACTCTACCAGCCCCACGTTGCGCAACAGCAACTGTCGCCTTGCCAATCCGTCGCAGCAGTCCTCGACCCGGGCCTGGTCCAGGCTTCCCCCGGCCACGGCAAAGGCGGTGAATTCGGAGCCCGCCACACTGGCCACATTCAGCCACGCTCGCTCGTCTGCGGTGAGCTGCTCGAACTGACCCTCGATGATTTGTTGCAAGCTCTTGGGCACGGCTGAACTGAATTGATCGAGCGTTACCTTCAGTTGCCAGGTGTGAGTTTTGCTCTCCTCGCGGAGCAAACTGAGCCGCTGCAGATCGTCCGCCAATGTAACAACAAACAGCGGGTTACCTTCCGTCCGCCGATAGATGAGTCCGGAGAGATCGGCGGGAAAAGGATGGCCGGGAAATCGTGCCGCCAGATACTCAGTCACCGCCGCCTCGCCCAGCAGTTCAAGAGGCAGGTCCTCGCAGCGGTGTCGGATCTGCAATTCCTGTTTCAATCGTTTGAGCGGGTGCTGTTCGAGAATGATTTCAACCGGACGATAAGTAGCCAACAACATCAACCTTGCTGGCTCCTGACGTCTGGCCAACGCGGAGATGAGATCGACCGTGGAATAATCGGCCCAATGCAGGTCTTCAAGAACCAGCAAGAGCGGCGTCTCTGCGGTCAGCGCTTCCAGAAGTTCACAAAGCTCACGCAGCATCCGAGCACGCGTGACGCCGAGCATTTCGCGCTGCAGCGTCTCGCGGTGCGCAGGTTTGACGAGAGCGGGAAATTGCACCAGCCAGGTCGGCGCATGCTTCGCCAGCAACTCGACCATATGATCACTGCCCGGTCCTCGGCACAACCGGCCCAGGGCTTCAAGTATCGGGTAATAGGGTTCCTGCTCGCGGTAGCTCGCAACGCACTGGGCAGTGGCGGTGCGTACGTCCGCTTGCGCTGCCGTTCGCGATAGGAAGGCTTCGGTCAACGCTGTCTTACCAATGCCCGCCTCGCCGCTGATAAAGATGATCTGTCGCTCTCCACTTCGAGCTTTCTCATACCAGGCCTGAAGCTGCCGCCACTCGTTTTCCCGGTCAAATAAATTGGGCGCGTAATTATCGGCGTCAACCGGCGTATCAAATGTCTCTTCGGTCACCTCAGCGATAAAGCGATACCCGCGGCCTTGGTGCGTCTCGATGAACAAGGGATACTGGGCGTTGTCTCCCAACGTCTGACGTAGCTTCCGGACGTAGGTTTTCAGGATTTCTTCCTGGACGAAGGTTTCCGGCCAGACGGCCTCCATCAACTCTTCTTTGGTAACCAGGCGCCCCGCCTGCTCGACCAGAAAGTTCAAAACGCCAAATGCCTTCCGCGTGAGGGCCAGCCGTTGACCCTCTCGCCAAAGGCACTCGTCGTTGGTATCGAGTCGAAATGATTGAAACTGCTTCATCTTAGTTCTCGCAAAGGTCGAGCAACTTTGGAACTGGGGAGTACATTTATGACCTATGGATGATCCAGAGCGTTGATCGAGCGAGCCGCCGTTATTGCCTCAATCCCCGCAACATAAGAAAGCACCTTGAAATCAACGCTAGCAGGTCCGCAAAGAACTTTTACAGCTCCCATGAAGACCGCGCAATCCCTGGATAGCAAATGATTTTCCCAGTCCTCCTCCGCCTCCCACTCCTCTACCACCATCGCGGAATTGCTGTCGGCAGTGTCCAAATAAAAATGTGAACTGAGACATCCCTTTTCATTCTTTACCGGTGTTAGTAGCGTCAAAATGGTCTGAAAGAGTTCGGTCCGATTCGCCGAGGACACTGTAATTCTGGTGGTAGTCACAATCATGTTAGCCAATCCAACTTGGGAATTGCGATGTGTCTAGCCCGCTGAAAAGTAAATGTTACGGACCTGAGCCTGGATGATTTCTACTTGCATCTAGTGCAAGCAGCGTGCGCAGTTCGGCAACAGCCACCAGAGATTGGTATAAGCGCTTTGGTTACAGGCGGTTTCAGCTTGAGGCCTAAGGTCACAGATGAGGACAGTGCCCGGTAGATTTTTCGTTGTATTTCGCGGATTCGCGCTATGCCGCAAGAGGACGCGTTACAGAAAGCTTAATAGAATCCATCAGACGACAGACGCCATCTTACCATCGAGCTTTTGGATTCCCAGTTTGGCCATGCGGGTGCGAAGAGTACTAGGATTAAGTCCCAAGATCCTTGCGGCTCCTTTGGGCCCGTCGATTCGCCAGCTCGTGCCCTGGAGTATCCGGATAATGTATTCCTTCTCCATTTCCTGCAAAGTCTTATCTATCTGCGTTCGCTCTTCCGCTCTGGGCTTCTCAAGGTGATCTACGACACGCAGGACCGCGCCACTAGTATTAATAACCGCACGCTCGATCACATTGGCGAGTTCCCTGACGTTTCCCGGCCATGCGTAATCGTTGAGGATTCTCATACTGGCGGGAGGAATGGCAGAAATTCTTCGGCCGACTTTATGCGAGAACCTCTTCACAAAATGTTCGACCAAAACCGGGATGTCTTCCCTACGATCTCTTAGCGGCGGCACCGTAATAGGGAAAACGTTCAAGCGATAATAAAGATCCTCACGAAAACCGCCCTGCTCGACTGCGATCTTCAGATTTCGATTCGTGGCCGCAACGATCCGAGCGTCCACCTTAATGGTTTTCGAGCTGCCGAGACGCTCAAACTCGCCTTCCTGGATCACGCGCAACAGCTTCGACTGAAGTTCCAGCGGCAGCTCCCCAATTTCATCGAGGAAGATCGTGGCTTCGTTCGCGAGTTCAAACCGTCCAATCTTGCGTGCTGTGGCGCCGGTAAATGCACCCTTCTCATGCCCGAACAATTCGCTTTCGACCAGCGTCGGAGACAAAGCCGCGCAATTGACCCTAACCAGCGGCCGATCCTTGCGCAAGCTCGAGCTGTGAATCGCCCGCGCAACGAGCTCTTTTCCGGTGCCCGTTTCTCCCGTTATCAGCACGGTGCTGTCGGTTGGCGCCACTTGTTCGATCTTGAAGAGAACGTATTTGGTAGCGTCGCTTCGTCCGACTATTTCGTCAAAGTTGTGCGCCAGTTTGATCTCTTCCCGCAGATAAATATTTTCTTCCTCGAGTTTGTTCTTTAACTGACTCACCTCTTCAATAGCCTTTTTCAAAGCAACTTCCGCTCGTAGACGTTCAGTAATGTCGCGCAGAATGATGGTGTAAAAAAGCGCCTGATTGAGTTCCACATGGGAAATCGATACGTCAATCGGAAAATCTTCGCCGTCCGCACGCCGTCCGGTTAGGGAGGCGAAGGACCCGACACGAAGCCCTGCGCCATTCGTCTGTTTCATGGCAGAGAGATGATTCTGACGTGCATCCTGGAATGGAGTGGGAATGAAACGCTTCAGCGGCTGGCCGACGGCCTCCGCTGCGGAACAGTCGAACATGGTCTCGGCAGCGGCGTTAAAAAGCACCACTCGTTGCCGCTCATCAACCGAGACGATGGCATCCATTGCCGATCCGATGATCCCGGCTAACTGGGCCTGGTTTTGTTTCAATGCTTCTTCAGCTTGCCGGCGATCGCTAACGTTCAACAGGACACCGCGAAGGCCAACCGGCTTACCGGCCTCATCACAGATTGCCGTTAAATGTGACTCAACCCAAAGCACGCGGCCATCTTTGGTCAAGTAGCGAACTTGCGACATTCCATCTTCACCGGTCTCCAGCACACGCTCGAAGGTTGTCTTCGCCTGTTCACGGTCTTCTTCAACAATAACGGAGATCCAGAAGTCCGGTTTTGACAACCAGTCGCCGGGGTCATAGCCAAGCATCTTCGCCAGGTAAGGACTCACGAAGGTAGTTTTCGGAATGGGCTCCCCGGATTCCAGTCGAGCTTCCCAAACGATGCCCGGCACATTGGCAACGATTTCGTCCAGATGTTGATGCTCCGATTCAGCAAGTAGCGCAAACCGAGTGCTTCTCTTTTCGGCTTGCCGGCGTTTGGCCTGAGTAAACAACAGCCAGACAATACCCAGCGCCTGAACCACTATCAGGGAGATCGCTCCAATGATGCGCCACTTGTACAACTCCCAAACCGAAAACTCTCTGAAGAGAACGATGCTGCCGGCAGGGAGTCTGCTTTCGTCGATGCCCCACCGCCGAAGCTCTCTCCAGTCGAACATTGCGGCGCTCGGGACAGTTTGCGGCGGAATATCCTTTGGCCTCTCCCCGGCCAGAACACGCACCCCCAGTTCCGCACCGGTTTTGCCAAGAGCCTCGTAACTGATCATGCGTCCGCCAACTACCCCTGGCCTAAACCCGGATTGGATCGCCACGTAAATCGGAGCGGACGACGAGGGAGCAACCAGAGAGACCGACTCCGGTAGTGAGTAGCCGTTGCCTACGCGGTCTAACAGGAAATTAAGAAAAACAACGATAGTGTGCTGCGGTAGGGATGCCAATTCCTTGCGTAGTTCCTCGATGGTAAGGTTGGTCAGATAAGTAAACTCCACCCTGTCTTCATATGATCTGAACTCCTCGTGCGCGAGCGCTTCCCAGAACTTGTCCGTGTTCGAGTTGCCGGTTATCACCACGACCCGCCGGGTGCCTGGGTGGAGGGACAGCGCCAGGTCCAGGGCGGGCTTCAATTCTATTCTGCCCTGAACCCCGGTTACGTTCTGCCCCAGATCAAGGCCCTCGCCTTCACGCTCGTTGGTATTAATAAATATTTTCGGGGTGTTCG
>JAMQPH010000844.1 GCA_023717605.1 Pyrinomonadaceae bacterium | reverse complement strand
TCACTACACGGCCGTCGCCGATGTGTCCCCTGTGCCAGTCATTCTCTATAGCATGCCGGATCTGACGGGCATCAAGATCGAGCCGGAAACGGTTGCACAACTTAGTGTGCATCCGAACATCATCGGAATCAAAGATAGTTCCGCTGACATTGCCGGGTTCCAGAAAACCGTGACCCTGGTTCCCGAAGATTTCGCAGTCTTGAGTGGAAATGGAACCGTTTTCTCAACCGCGCTCGAGAAAGGAGCGCGCGGCGCAATTCTGGCTGTCGGCTGTGTGGCAGTAGCGCTGTGTCTCGAAATCTATCGTTTGGTTAAGCGCGGAGAAGCTGACCGTGCCGCAACTCTGCAGGAGAAACTAACTCCGCTTGCACTGGCCGTGACGAAGCGCTACGGTATCGGCGGGCTTAAAGCAGCGATGGACATGATTGGCTTTGCCGGGGGAGCGGTACGTGCTCCGCTAAAACCGGCTAGCGCAGAAGCTCAAGCCCAGATCGCTGCGCTGCTTGATGAGCTGAGAAGCCAATCGGTTTCGAGAACTGAAGTCGAAGGCGAACCGGGCGAGTTTGCAGGAGTAGTAAGACCGTGAGCGCGACCGAATCTGCTTGTTACAGCACACCTGAAGAGTCGGGTTTGCGAGTCGAGACACTTTTCTTCGAACGCATTCCTCACCAGTCACGCCTCTTCCTGGACTACCTTCGCGATCCACTTGCGTTATGTCAATTCTATCCGTCAGCAATCCGATTTCATCACGAACTACCACAGCGAGCGCCGGAAGTGCTCGCAGCGCATACGACTGACCGCAAGGTGCTCTGTGATGCACTCTCCGAGATGAACGCAGGCTGGGGTGCTGGAGCGGAGACGTTAGCCAACATCGAATTGCTGCGAGAAGCAGACTGCCTGGCAGTTGTCTCCGGACAGCAAGCGGGTCTGTTCACTGGTCCACTGTACACGATTTACAAAGCGCTCTCGGCCGTGAAACTGGCCGGTTGCCTGAGGCAACGCAACACCAAAGCCGTGCCGGTCTTCTGGATTGCCACTGAGGATCATGATTTTGCTGAAGTCGCAAAAGCTGAGTTCATTGGCAAGGATTGCCGGCTGGCAAGTGTGAGCGTGCCATTGGAGTTGCACCGGGAGGGACAACCTGTCGGACATGTCGTGCTGGACGATTCCATCAACCAGGTGGTCGATCGTCTGGTTGAGTTGCTGCCCGTTTCTGAATTCACCCCTGACTTCGAAGCACTATTGCGCGATGCCTGGAAGCCCGGACGCGGCTATGGCGATGCATTTGCTCGGATGATGACGTCGCTTATAGGTCAACACGGTCTGATCTTCCTCGATCCCATGGATGCCAGAATGAAGCGACTTGCGGCTCCTCTTTACGCCGGCGCGGCCAATCGGGCACAGGAGATCGCAAATGCGCTCGAATCCCGGAGCCGTGAATTAGAGGAAGCCGGCTATCACGCGCAAGTACTGGCATCGGCAAACACCTTTCCGCTTTTCATACACGATGCCGAGGGCGCACGTCACGCGTTGACGCGCACCGATGATGGCAAATACAGACTGAAGGATTTGGATTCCGCCTACACCGCCCAGGAGCTCGCCGACCTGGCCGCCCTTGAGCCCGAACGCTTCAGTCCAAACGTAACCCTCCGCGCCGTAGTGCAGGATTACCTGCTGCCAACCATCGCATACCTCGGTGGCGCCGCTGAGATCGCTTATTTCGCGCAGACCGCTGAAGTCTATAGGGTGCTCGATCGGCCCGTTACACCTATTCTGCCGCGGTCGAGTCTGACGATGGTCGAGCGCCATACAAGTCGTGTGCTCGAGCGTTATGGATTGAGCCTGGCGGATCTTTTTGCCGGGCCGGAGAGTGTCCTCTCCCAAGTTGTCGAAGAGGTCTTGGGAGCGGATACGGCGAAGAGTTTTACCGAGACCGAAGAGAGTGTGAATCAAGATCTCGATAGACTGAGAGAAAAACTGCGAGCGATTGATCCGACCCTGGCGCAGGCGTTGGAAACAGGCCGGCGCAAGATCAATTATCAACTCGAAGGGTTACGTTCCCGTTTTCATCGAGCCCAGATGTCCCGGGATGAGGCAGCCCAGCGGCAGTTGCAGCGAGCTTTTGACCAGTTGTATCCGGAGAAGGCTTTGCAGGAACGTCACATCAATATCAGCTCTTTGCTGGCGCGTCATGGACGGTATGTCATCGATTGGATATATAACGCGATCAATCTAGGATCGTCTGAACATCAGATAGTCTATTTGTGAGCTTTGTACTTTGTTCTTTGTGCTTTGAGCTTTGAGCTTTGAACTTTGTTACGCGCCTCCTTTAAAGTTCTCCTCACAACTGAAATAACAGAACAAAGAACAAAGTACAAAGTTCCAAGTACAAACTAAAGATAATCAATGTCCAAAATCCG
>JAMQPH010000837.1 GCA_023717605.1 Pyrinomonadaceae bacterium | reverse complement strand
GTGGGCTTCGGAATACTGATGGTTGGATACATGTTTAATTTGCTCCTGTAGAAGTCGAGAGCGTGAGTTCAGATGGCTATACGAAGTCAGGTAAACACGGTAGGGGCGCTGGTCCTTTGTCTCGCATTTATGAACGCTGGTCGTTTCGCGTTTGCCCAGTCCCGGCCGAACGAAACGCTAACGCTTTCTGAAGCGGTCGAGATCGCGCTTGCCAGGAACCCGTTGACCCGAGTTAGCGCCGCAGGTCGTCAGCTTGCGGACGCGCAACTGAGTGCCGCCCGGGCTACCCGCTGGCCTTTGTTGCAGGCATCAGAATCCGTGACCACTAGCAACAATCCGGTCTTCGTATTTGGCTCCCTCCTGGAACAAGGGCGATTCGGAGCTAGCAATTTTCTCCTCAGTTCTCTCAACAACCCTGATGCGCTCACTAACTTCCGTGCCGGGTTGTCGGTTCGCGTTCCGCTCTTTGATCAGAGACAGAGTAAAGCCCGAATTGATCTGGCCAGGCTTGGGCAGCAACAGGCTGACCAACAGACGGAGCTGGTTGCTCAACAGATTCGGTTTGAAGTGCTTAAGTCTTATTACGGAGTGCTGCTGGCTCAGTCGCGAGTAGTAGTAGCTGATGAGGCGATAGAAAACGCCACGGCCGATCTCAAAAGAATCAGAGACAGATTCGAAACCGGATTCGTTGTGCGCTCTGATCTGCTCGCAGCCGAAGTTCAGTTGTCGGAATTCCGCCAACAGAAGATTGAGGCTACAGGTGAGCTTGCGATAGCTCAGGCGACGTTGAATACCGCGCTGGGCCTCCCCTTAAACTCGACTCATACGATCACCGACCAGCTAAGTGAACGCTCGTTCTTGACTGAGGCCCCAGACGATCTCAACCGCCAGGCGCTGCAAAACCGGCCGGAATATGCGCGCGCGATGCTGGCGGTGCGCGGCAATGCGCGCCAGGTGCGCGGAGCGCGCGACGAAATCCTGCCGCGAGTGGATGGCTTCGCCAGTCTTGGAGCGAGTGGCCGCAGTCCGGTAACTGGCAGTTCGGACTATGCCGTTGGTGCTTCCGTCACTATCAATATCTTTGACGCGGGGCGCAAAGCCAGAATTAACCTGGCTCGCGCGGCCGAGGCCATCGCCCAAGCCGAACAGGAGCAGCTTGCCAACCAGATCAGTCTTGAAGTCGTGCGTGCTTATCAGCAATTTGTTTCAGCCCGAGAGCGCCTGCAGGTAGTTGCGCTAACTACCACGCAGACCGGTGAGGTTCTACGCATAGTGCAGGATCGCTATCGTGAGGGGCTGACAACTATTACTGAAGTAATACGAGCCGAGTTAGCGCTGGTGCGCGCCCGCACCGATGTCTTGACGGCTCGCCACGACCATTACGTCGCCTATGCAAACGTCTTGCTGGCCACGGGAAGACTGAAAGATGTTCAGCCATTCGTCTTGTGATAATTGCGGCTGGGATAACCTATGACGAGCGCGGCCAAAACAGAGGGTCAATCGATGAAATACGTGCTTACTTTCGCGGTAGTCATTGTCGTTCTTGCTGGAGCAACGTCATGCGACAGAAAACAGGACCAAGCAACAACGACAGCGCCGATGGTGCAGGGCGCAAAGATTGAGACTGTCGCCCAGCAGTCTATCGACGAGAGCTACGAAGCGGTCGGCACAGTTCGCGCAAAGGTCAGCAGCGTCGTTTCATCGAAGGTAATGGGAAACATTATTGGGATGAAGGTTCGGGAAGGCGACCCGGTGCATGCGGGCCAGATTCTCGTGGAAATCGACAGCCGGGAGGCGAGGATTCAGACGCAGAAGTCCGGCGCCGGATTAGTTGAGATGAATGGCGCCCTGGATGAAGTAGATCGAAGCATTAAAGCCGCGGAGTCTGGCCAAACTGCCGCGGAAGCCAATCGCCGACTGGCCGCCTCGACCTTCAGTCGGTACCAACAGTTGCTAGAGAGACAATCAATCAGTCCGCAGGAATTTGACGAAGTGCGAGCCAGGCACGAGATGGCCGATGCTGAAGCTGAACGTGCCGGGCGAATGCTGCAATCGCTGGTAGCGAAAAGGCGACAGGTGCTAGCCCGTATTGATCAGGCGAAGGCGGATGTCGCCGGCTCTCAGGTTTATTCGACCTTCACTCGAATTGCGGCTCCCATCAGCGGTGTTGTTGTTTCCAGGCAAGCGGATGTCGGTTACATGGCCGCACCCGGCGCACCTTTGCTCACGATCGAAAGTAGCACTGATTACCGGCTCGAAGCTGCCGTACAAGAGTCCCAAATCAACAAGATTCATCTGAGGGATCAGGTGAGGGTGCAAATAGATGCTCTCGGTCAGCAAGAACTTGCGGGCACGGTAGTCGAAATCGTTCCGGCTTCTGATCCGACGAGCAGAAGTTACCTGGTCAAGATCAGCATCTCTC
>JAMQPH010000683.1 GCA_023717605.1 Pyrinomonadaceae bacterium | reverse complement strand
CACACTGCGCAACGACGGCGCGCTTGATGAGTACCGCTTTAACTGGTTTCTCGCCCTCTGTTTCGGCCCCATTGATGGCATCCGCAACTTCAATGCCCTTTCGTACTCTACCAAAGGCCGCAAACTTCGAGTTCAGATGCTGACCCTCACCGACGAGGATAAAAAAATGAGTCGTCGCACTATTTGGTTCGTCGGTACGTGCAATGGAAACTATTCCGCGCACGTGCTTGACGAGTCCCGGTTCATCGGGCAACTTTCGCGCGGCTCGTTTGGATAGCTCAACTCCCCACTTCTCGCTGGTGGAAAGATTGCCACCCTGAATTATGAACCCTTTGACTACGCGGCTGAATGTGGTTGTGTCCAAGGCTCCGGTGGCCGCCAGGTTGAGAAAGCCTCGTACACTCTCCGGCGCCACTTCCGGCATCATTTCGATTTCGATCGTCCCCGCCTCGGTATCGAGTGTGACACACTGCGCGGCCATCTTTTCGGTGGAAGCCCCGTCGAAAGGTTCCGGCGGCCTGGCCGCAACATCATCAGGTCTTGCATTGGCTTTCCTTACTGCGTCAGCAGGAGCCTGCGGACTCGGTGTCGGGACCTGCGCCGAGACACCCGAAGCTAACACAAAGACGCCACAGGCGACTAAGATCAAACGCACCAGTACCAAGTCAATCACCAGCCCTTTTCAGCTAGTTCAATAGCTCGAAATAATCCGCGCGCTTTGTTTACGGTCTCTGCATACTCATGTTCCGGGATAGAGTCTGCAACGATACCTGCTCCAGCTTGTACGGATGCTTTTCCATCGCGCAAGACAATCGTGCGGATCGCGATGCAGGAGTCGAGATTATCCGCGTAGTCCATATACAGTACCGCTCCGGCGTAGACGCCACGACGTTCTGGCTCAAGCTCTCGAATGATCTCCATGGCGCGGATTTTAGGTGCACCGGTTACCGTGCCGGCAGGAAAACACGATCCAAGCGCGTCGAAGCGATCGAGCCCATCTCGCAGTCGTGCCCGCAAACTGGTAACGAGATGCTGCACATGCGAATACCGCTCAACGACCATCAGCTCCTCGACTTTCACGGATCCATAGTCGGCAACGCGCCCCAGATCATTCCGACCCAGATCGACGAGTATTGTGTGTTCAGACACTTCCTTTTCATCGGTTCGAAGGTCTTCGCCAAGCATCCAATCCTCGGTCTCCGTGGCCCCGCGCTTTCGGGTTCCGGCAATGGGCCGGTAATCCAACCGCTGCCCGTGACAGCGGACCAGCATTTCAGGCGACGCACCAACAATCGTCTCCTCGCCGAGGCGAAGGAAAAACATGTACGGCGAAGGATTGATAGCCCGCAACGCCCGGTATATGTCCAACGGGTCATGCTTAAACGTCGTGGAAAACTGTTGCGAAAGCACTACCTGGTAACAGTCGCCGGCTGCGATGTACTCCTGAATCCGACGTACTCCGGCTTCGAAGCCTCTCCGGGTCCAGGTGGAGTCCGGCTCTATGCTGCCATTCCTGTCAGGGCGCTGCTCGGCAACTTTGTGCGGTATTCCCTGTGTGAGTTTCTCTTCAATAATCTCAGTGCGGCGCACTGCCTCGTCGTAGAGGGCTCTCAGTTTCGCGTGGCTGCCTTCCGCCTCTTCAGTCAACACGGTTGAGACAATCTCCATCCGCTGCCGCAGACGATCGAAAGCAATCACGTCGCGATAGAACATCCAGACGGCGTCGGCTTGGCTCTGAAGCGGCTGCGTGTCTGACGAGTTTTGCTCGTCGCTCCTCAGGACGGGTTCAAACCAGCCCGCGGCATCGTAGCCCAAATAACCAACTGCTCCGCCAGCGAAAGGCGCCAGGCCAGAACGCTGCGCCAGCATTCGTTCCCTAAAATAATCGCGCACCCAGTCAGTGGCTACAATGGGATAGGTTTCAGTCTTTCCGTTTCGTTCAACGAATGTTCTTAGACCACGGCCACGCACAATCATCTGGGGTTCCGCGCCGAAGAAGGAATAGCGGGCAATTCGTTCACCTCCTTCCACCGACTCGAGCAGGAAAGCATATGGTGAATTACCGGCGATGCACATGAATGCTCCGACCGGGGTTTGCAGGTCAGCTAACACAGAGCGCACCACAGGCACAACATTGCCCTGACGTGCCTGGCGTTCAAAATCTTCGAATGAGTCGGGTTGCAGGTCGAGCATGGGATTAAAGAACTGTAGCGCACTCGCGCAAACTAATCTATTGAGTGTACCGCGATCCTCACTTGTTCACAGTTGGGTTCTATGTGAGGTGAGGGCAAGTAAATCCTGGGTTTCGGGAGACTCAGCAACCCCAATGTCATATCAACCGATTAGCCGCGAGCCAGTGACCACCATCAACCACCAGGACATTTCCATTGATATAGCCGGCGGCCTCGGAACACAGGAACACCGCAGCTTTCTCAATATCCGCGATCTCTCCAAAACGACCAAGGGGTATTCTTTGCCGCAGCTTTTCCTTGATTGGTTCAGGCACAAGTCGCTTCATTCCCTCCGTATCACCGATTGGGCCCGGCGCAATAGCATTAACGCGAATACCGTAACGCCCCCACTCAACTGCCAGGTTGCGTGTCAGCGCGTCGACACCGGCTTTGGCCGCGGAAACATGTAGCTGCATTGGGGTGCCCAGGTAGTGAAGCGTCGCGCTGATATTTAGAATCTGGCCGCGGTTCTTTTTGAGCTCCGCAAATGCCGCCCGACAGACATTTAACGTACCCTTTAGATCGATGTCGACCACAGTTCCAAAGCCGTTAGGCGAAAGCTCTTCCGCCGCACACAGAAAGTTTCCGGCGGCACCATTGACCACGATATCGACTTTGCCAAAATGCTGGACTGTCGCGGCAATGGCCTTCTCGACGTCCTCGGGATTACGGACGTCCGCAGCCACCGCGAGCGCCTGCCCGCCGGATTGGTTGATCGCGTCAGCCGCCGGCTGCAGATGTTCCATCTTCCGGCTCACCAAAACTACGCGAGCGCCGGCTTCCGCAAGCGCACGCGCCACACCGCCGGTGATTCCTGTACCACCACCGGTGACGAATGCAACCTGCTCATTTAGGATTCCGTCAGAGAATATTTTCCTGGACATTTTCGGTTTTGGGAAAAGGGGAAAGGGGTAAACGGGAAACAGGGAATGCCTTTACACTTTTACCCTATTCCCCCTTTTCCCTTTTCCCCATTAGTTTCTTGCTTTCGCGTTTCAACAATTCTACCAGATCATCAACGTGACGGCGCTCGGTAAGAAAGCTGTTTATGTTCACACGGATCGCCCTGCGGCCACCGAGTACCGTGGTTGTGATAAAAGCTTCGCCGCTCCGCTCGATTTGCTGCTGCAGCCTCTGTTGCAAGCGATCTTGCTCTTCGCCGCTAGCGTTGCGAGCAGTTTCGGGCAGAAACTTAAAGCAACATACTGCCGTTTCGACCTCGCCGAGCCGCTGGAATTCGCTTAACTCATCAATGCGCCTTGCCAAATACTCAGTCAACCCAATCTGCCGTTCAATTACTTCTTCGTAGCCCTTTCGGCCCATAAACTTGAGCGCCATCCACACCTTCAGAGAATTAAAGCGGCGGGTTCCCATCTGACCGTAACGGAAAAAGTCGTATTCGATGTCTGTGCCGCCGCGATCTTCGTTGAGATACTCCGGACTTATGTCAAAGGCCTCGCGCAGCACCCGTCCGCCCTCGCGTACCAGCAATGCCCCGCAGGCAAAGGGTACAAACAGCCACTTGTGCGGATCAAAGGTTATCGAATCAGCCTCTTCGATACCTTTCAGCTTGGATTTGTGCTGATCGGAAAAAGCCAGCGCCCCACCGTACGCTGCATCAACATGAAACCAGCAATTGTTCTCCCGCGCGATCATAGCTAACTCAGTCAAGGGATCGATAACTCCCGTCGAGGTAGCGCCTGCAGCGCCGACGACACAACACGGTCTCCTACCAGCATCGCGGTCGCGCTCGATCTCGGCTCGCAGCGAGGCGGTTTGTATATGAAAGCGATGGT
>JAMQPH010000814.1 GCA_023717605.1 Pyrinomonadaceae bacterium | reverse complement strand
ACTGGATGCCCAACCCAACCTCCTGCGCCGTTCGAAGGGGCGGAACTCAACTTGGCAGGTACCAGCCAGTAATCATTCCGCCCCTTCGAACGGCGCAGGGGGTTCATTGTGGCCCGGTCTATAAACATCGCACTCCTCCGGAGTGAAGAACCTCCGAACAAGTAAGTCGCCCGGCTACGGCTTGAGATTCTTTATGATTCGGACTGCCCTCCCGATCATCGTCCGGGCCTCGGGGATGCCAAATGCTGACGTTACTGCGAAGTAGCTAAGACCATAGACCCCAAGCACCACTACGGCCACTGGGATGGGGTGGCGGGGTCCCACCAACAGCTTGCCGCCCCATCCGCCTGCAGCGCCCAGGAAAGCGGCAAACCAAAGCTTGAGCAGGTAGGGAATTGGGACGCCTGAGTGGCCAATACGGCGATTCAGAGTCCTTCGTAGCAGCACAAACTCAATCCAGGCTGCCACGCTGGCCGAAGCCGTTAGACCCACGACACCCCACTTAGGCGCGATACCGATGAACCCTGGCAAGTGGATGGCGCAGAAGTACCCCAGAACCGTTGCCAGGGACACATGAATAACTGCGTAGAGTAGTAGCGTTCGAGTGTCGTGAAGTGCGTAGTAGGTTGAGGAATAGAGACGTCCCAAGGTTGAGGCCAACAACCCAATACTCGATCCAGCAAGAATGCCCCAGACATAGATGGCCGCATCCTGCTTGAACTGTCCCGTTTGGTACAACACAGCGGCGATGACATCTCCGAGGGCCAAGAACGCCACTGCCGAAGGAACAATGAAAAATGCAATCCGGCGGAGTCCAGCGTCAAGCCGTTGCCTCAACACGTGAGCGACTTCCTGCGTGCTACCGATCGCACGGGACATCGCCGGTAGTTCAGCGGCTGAGACTGACATTCCAAAAAGACTAACGGGAAGCGTATACAGGCTTTGTGCGTACGTCAGAGCCACCACAGCGCCCGTGGGCAGGAAACTTGCCAGTATCGCGTCGACGAATGCGCTGATCTGAATTACGCCGCGACTCATGAATACCGGGAAGAATCTCGTCACCACGGTTCTCACGTGAGTACTAGCCGTGTCAATCACTGGACGAAACGGGCGAACCAGTTTGAGCACGGTTGGAAGTTGGATGCCAAACTGTAGCGCGCTGCCGATCACCGAGGCCCAGGCTACAACCGCTGCCAATGGAAATTGGCCCACCCTTCCGCCGTACGCTATCAGCGACGCAATGATGGCTAAGTTCCAGGCGACCGGAGCAGTGTAAGAGATGAAGAAACGATGGTGGCTGTTCAGCACACCCAGACACCACGCTGAGAGAACTAGGAGGCCGGCGCCAGGAAAGAGAATCCTGACGAGTTGGATTGTTAATTCTCTAGTCTCGCCTTCGAAGCCGGGTGCGATGAAGTCAGTAAGGTACGGCGTGGCTAGCACGCCTACAAGTACGACGAGTGACGTTATTAATGCCAACAGCCCGAGCACGGCGTTGGCGACGTGGTTTGCTTCCTTTTCGGCCTCATGGGCCAGCAGCTTTGCGTACACTGGAATGAACGAAGCGGAGAGCGCTCCCTCGCCGAAAATGTTTTGGAGAAAATTGGGAATCCGAAACGCCGCGCTGAACGCGTCGCCCGCTGCCGAGGTACCAAAGTAGTGTGCGAAGATGCGCTGACGAATCAGACCAATTATGCGGCTTATCAGGATCCCGGAGCCGACGAAAAATGCAGATCGTCCTGTGCTTGGCACACTTTTTCTTGCCGGCTTTTCAGCTAGAAGCTCACTCGGCGTCGCGGCCATTGGCTCGAGGGTTTCCCCGGCGATAACGCCGGCATCCGCCTGTGCAGTGCTAGCCGCGTCGGATTGTGCTGATGGGTTCGCGGGTTTGGTGGGAGGGGCGCCGTTGGAATCTTTCATCGGTAATCAGAGATCATAGTCCTTTATCTTCGTGAGTAGGGTCTTGTAACTAATGCCCAACTCCTCCGCAGTTCGACTCTTGTTACCGTTATTGGCCTTCAGCGCTTCAAGAATCTTGCTGCGCTCAACGAAACGCAGCGCCCGTTGACCCACGTCGGAAAGAGTGCCCGACAGGTCGATAGCCCGAAGCGATTCAGAGTCGTCGCCGGTGCGGGCCACCAAGCCCAGATCTGCCGGCTGCAGCACCATTGTGTCCGTGAGAATACAGGCCCGCTCAATCGCATTTTCGAGTTCGCGAACATTGCCCGGCCACTTGTGTGCGCGCAGGGCTGCCAAAGCCGTTTCGCTGAGAGATGCTTCGCGACCCCGGAGTTCCTTCCCTAACTGCGAAGCGAAGTGTTTTGCCAGCAGGACGATATCATCACCCCGATCTCTTAGCGGCGGAATTTCGAGTGGGAAGACAGCTATCCGAAAGAAAAGATCACGACGAAACTCACCATTCTCCACGGCAGTTTGTAAATCTCGGTTGGTGGCAGCCACCACGCGCACATTAACAGGTACTGGGGCACGGCCTCCGATTCGATCGATCATCTTCTCTTCGATTGCTCTCAGCAGTTTGCCCTGAACGGCGAGGGGAAGTTCACCGATCTCATCCAAAAAGACAGTTCCATCCGAAGCAAGTTCAAACTTTCCCTGCCTACGGTCACTGGCGCCCGTAAAGGCCCCGCGTTCATGGCCGAACAGTTCATTCTCAATAAGGGTCTCGGGGATAGCAGCACAGTTTATGGCGACGAAAGGTTTGTCGCGACGGTTCGAGAGGTGATGCACCGCTAGCGCGAACAACTCTTTTCCGGTACCAGATTCGCCGAGCAGCAGGACTGTTGCTTCGGTCTGGGCTACGCGTTGCGTTTCGGCAACTGCGCGTTTTATGGCTTCAGACTCGCCGATGATCCGGGGAAAACCATAGCGGCGTGACCATTCCTCCCGCAATAAAATGTTTTCAGTTCTTAGTCTCGCTTGTTCGAGCGCGCGTTCGACCAGCAACAACAGGTGGTTTGAGTCGACAGGCTTCTGCAGAAAATCATGGGCGCCATCCTTCATCGCTTGAACAGCTTCATCAATCGAACCGAAAGCCGTCATTACGATGACCGGGACCTCGCCGTCGGCGGCGCGTGCAGCATGTAGAACATCGAGGCCTGAGCCGTTAGGCATACGCAGGTCGGTGAGAACGAGCTTATGTGGGGCGCGAGCAATCTCGTTAAGGGCGGCGCGTGCGTCGGCTGCCTCGGTTACCGTGTAACCGGCATTCTCGAGCGTCAAATACAATACGCGGCGTAAACTGTCTTTGTCTTCGACTAATAGGATATCAGGCATCGTGAAGGACAGTTTTGCGGTTAGACCATAGGCAAGACGTTGACTGGCGGAGCAAGTAAATTGATTGCTGGTAGATCATCGAGTCATCATCATTGATTGTTCTATTGCGAGTGTCAAGCAGGTTATTTCATGGCTAGAGGAGAGCTGAAATCAGGAGGAACCTCCGGCCGCCAACAACGCTAGCCGCGCTTCTTGGGTTCTCCGTGTCTAGGCTCCGTGCACGCAAAAGCGCCCCGAAAGCCGTTGACGTTCGGGGCGCTTCAATTTAGTTAGCCAAGTCTTATTGAACTTGGATTTACAGGACCTGCTTGAAGCCGGTGGGCTCGACGTGTTGGAACATCGGCGTGCCTGGCGGCAACCTAAGTGGGTCTGTAAAGGTTATGTCGAAGGCCCAGTTTCGAATAGGCGCGCCGTAAACCGTGGCATTGTTATTGTACGGTCCCACGGCCTGCGTCGAGCGATATAAGGGTATCAGTGAGCCGACGAAGTTGAACCTGAGGGTCCATTTCTCCAGGAAACGGGGGAAATTATGCATTCCGCCGTTGAGCCTGGATTCATTAGCGGGTTGGCCTGCATTCGGAAGACCGTGGATTGCCGATAGATTGTTACCGGCGATTACTCCAGCTCGCACGGAGGTCTCGGAAGTAACTGGCAAGGTACCAGTTACTAAGAAATCAGCTTTACGCTTATCCAAGTCATCCGGGTAAATTGCGCCCGAGGCATCGAACCAAGTCTTCGACAGAGGGAACCAGGCATCCGCAACGATCGAAGCAGGCACCTGCCTGTCTGAGGTGAGGGGGATCAAGCTGTCGACGGGCATGTAGTGAGACGGCTTGGACTTATCATTTAGTGACGAGAGGCCTGCGCCTGGCACGGCATTGATGCCCGCCGTGTTGAAGTTACCCCAGGTATACATCATGTTCTCGGTCGCGATAGTGATTCCCAGTGTGGTTGATAGTTTGCCGGTCGCCCCGGTGTTCTGCAGGTCTTCGGCATTAAACAGGCGCACCGACCGTCGGAATAAGTTGCTCGGATTGGCCCATGCTGCAACTGCCAAGGCACGTTTGGTTCTTTCCGCTAGGTCAGCTCCGAGTAATCCATACGTGGCCAAGGCCGCTGGATCGGGCAACTCCGCGAGGTCCTTCACCAGAGTGTCGCCCACCGCCTCGGCGGTGTCCTGGACGTTTTCACCTGGATCCATCGTGCCATTTGGTCCGTAAATGTCTACGTTATCGGCCATGCCGTTGGTGGCCTGAATTGTTGAGTATGTTACTGGGTCGGTTCCAGCGTTGGAAACAGTCAACGACTTCACATTGTCACCTCGACGGTCCGAGACATAAACAACGTATCCATCGGGTTTGGCTATGTTCGTGCTGATGGCAGTCGTGTTGGCTAACAGGTTTTGGTCATATACGCCATCCAACCAACGCGACAGGTTTTTCATATTGATTTGGATGATGTTGGTTATTCCGCGCTCATAAACAGCGTTGGCGGTGGAGCTCAGCCCCTGCAGTTGGCTGATCACTTGGGGCAGCCCCGTCAGCGAGACCGGGACATTGATGGTCGCGAGACTCTTGAGGTTTTGGAGCTGGGTCGTCAGAG
>JAMQPH010000810.1 GCA_023717605.1 Pyrinomonadaceae bacterium | reverse complement strand
TGCGGATCATTAAACACTTACTCCACGGTCACTGATTTGGCCAGGTTGCGAGGTTGGTCAACATCGCAACCGCGGCGAACGGCGATGTGATAAGCCAGCAATTGCAAGGGAATGATGGAGAGGATTGGGGAAAGCAGGTCGCTCGAAGCCGGAATCTCGATCACATGATTCGACTCGGATGCGGACATTGTGTCGCCTTCAGTTAGCACCGAAATCACTATCCCTTCCCGCGCTTTTACTTCGACAATGTTCGAATGTGTTTTCTCATAGCGCAGTTCCGAGGCACGGTTGCCCTCTTCGCGTGTATTGATGAAGAGCACCGGCAATCGCTCGTCAATAAGGGCATTGGGTCCGTGCTTCATCTCGCCGGCAGGATAGCCTTCCGCGTGAATGTAGGAGATTTCCTTTAACTTTAGAGCGCCTTCAAGAGCGACAGGAAAATTGATTCCGCGTCCGAGGTAGAGAAAGTCTGTCGAACGGAAGAATTCCTTCGAAAGCTCCTCCAGCTCGTCAGATTCGTTCAGCAGGTGCTCGAGTTTCACCGGCAATTCCGCCA
The DNA here is from genome assembly GCA_023717605.1 of Pyrinomonadaceae bacterium. Lineage (GTDB taxonomy): Bacteria > Acidobacteriota > Blastocatellia > Pyrinomonadales > Pyrinomonadaceae > PSRF01. The sequence continues at coordinate 19,175 of JAMQPH010000810.1, read as the reverse complement.
ACTGTTGCGCATGGTGTTGCGCCTGCTCTGGCGTGAGTGCCCCACGGAGTTCTCCCAGATAAAGCCCGAGCAAGTACAAGGCAATCATCTGCGATGTGAATGCTTTGGTGGAGGCAACGCCGATTTCCGGTCCGGCGTGAGTGAGGATCGTGCCATCTGCTTCTCGCACGATCATCGAACCTTGCACATTGCATATCGCCAAAACTTTTCCGCCCAGTTCTTTCGCCTCCCGCAACGCCGCGATCGTGTCCGCAGTCTCTCCGGATTGAGAGATAACCAACAGCAATGTGTTTTCATCCATCACCGGATCGCGGTAACGAAACTCCGACGCGTAATCGACATCAACCGGAATGCGCGCCAGTTGCTCGATCATGTACCTGCCGGCCAGCCCGGCATGCCATGATGTGCCACACGCGGCGATTTTGATTGAGGTGAAGCGCTGGAAGTCCGCTTCGGTAATGTTCTGCATTTCATCGAGAAAGACGCGCCCGGAGTCCAGGGAGATGCGGCCTTGAACTGTGTCCCGCACTGCGCGCGGCTGCTCATAAATCTCTTTGAGCATGAAGTGCTTGAAACCGCCTTTTTCAGCCATGATGGGATCCCAGGTGATCCTCTGAATGGCCGGCTGAACGGAGTTGCCATCAAAGTCTATGACCCGGACAGCATCCTTTGTGAGAACAGCGATCTCACCATCGCCCAGGAAAAAAACATCGCGCGTGTGCTGCAAAATTGGTGGAATGTCCGACGCCACAAAGCACTCGCGGTCGCCCAGGCCGATCACCACTGGCGGGCCCTGACGGACTGCAATGATGGTGTCAGGATCCTCGGTGTTGATGATGGCAAGCGCAAAGATCCCACGCAGCTCCAGCGTCGCCTCGAGTACTGCCTTTTCAAAGCTAACTCCTCGCTTTAGACATTCCTCAATCAGGTGGGCGATGACTTCGGTGTCGGTTTCGGTTACGAACTGGTGGTCACTTTTGCGAAGCCGCTCTTTGAGTTGCAGGTAGTTCTCGATGATGCCGTTGTGAACAACCACAACGCGACCGGTACAATCACGGTGGGGATGCGCATTCTCTTCGGTGGGACGGCCGTGAGTGGCCCACCGGGTATGACCAATTCCATACGTGCCGTCCAGCGGATTAAGCCGGATGACTTCCTCGAGGTTCCTTAATTTACCCTCGGCGCGGCGAATCGAAAGATCCTGGCGTTCATTAACGACCGCGATTCCCGCGGAGTCATAGCCGCGATATTCAAGCTTGCGCAGGCCATCGATGATCAATGGCACTACTTGCTTATTACCAACATAGCCGACAATTCCGCACATAGGTTCTCCAGAAGTAATAAGTGATGAGTGATAAGTAGCATAGACTTTAGTCTGTGTGCTGTTTGAATGTCACAACCATCCACAGACTAAAGTCTATGCTACGTATCACTTATCACTGTTCTTAAGTTTCTTCTTCACAACCGCAGGAACTCCGGCAACCAGAGAATCAGGGGGGACATCCCTAGTGACGACCGAACCCGCAGCAGTAATCGAACCCCTGCCCACTGTGACCGGAGCGACCAGCATCGTATCCGAACCAATCTTAACGTTGTCCTCGATGATTGTTTCGTGCTTGTTCTTGCCGTCGTAGTTGCAAGTGATTGTGCCGGCGCCGATGTTGGTCCCCTCACCAATAGTCGCATCGCCCAGATATGTAAGATGCTTCGACTTTGAACCCCGTCCCATTCGTGACTTTTTGACTTCCACAAAATTACCAATCGCCGAGCGCTCTTCCAATCGCGTGTTCGTGTGCAGGTGGGCAAACGGACCGACTGAGCAGTGGGAGTCGATTTCCGAGTCTACGATCACGCAATGGTCTTTGATAACCACGTTGGTCCCAATCTTTGAATTTGTAATTCGGCTTCCGGACCGGATCACACACCCTGCTCCGATGACCGTGTTTCCTTCGATCAACACGTCAGGATAAATCACACAGTCCTGACCAATTTGCGCCTCGGAGCTGACATAAGCGTGAGACGGATCGATGAAAGTGACACCCTCCATCATCAGACCGCGAATCGTGCCACGTCGCAGCAGATTCTCGAACTCGGCAAGATCGGCGCGGGTATTGATCCCAGAGACCTCTCGAGCATCTTGATGAACATAGATCGCAATCTTCTCACCGCTGGCCGCAAGAATAGCAGGCACGTCTGTTAGATAGTATTCGCCTTGCTGGTTGGCGGGCTTGATCTCACGAAGTGCGTTGAAAAGCTTGGTCGTATCGAAGCAGTAGATGCCCGAATTGATCTCTCTGATGAGCCTCTCTTCCGGAGTAGCATCTTTGTGCTCAACGATTCGGGCGAAGTCCTCACTCGCGTCCCGCACCATTCGTCCATAGCCAGTCGGGTTCTCCAGCTTGACGGTTAGAATCGAACATGAGGCGCCCTTCGCGTGATGATAATCGACAAACTTTTGCAGTGTTTCAACGCGTACCAGAGGAACGTCACCGGACAATACAAGCAAGGTTGAGTTTGAACCTCTCAGCGCTTCGCCTGCGGACATGACCGCATGGCCCGTGCCCCGTTGCTGCTTTTGAATAACAAACACTGCCGCATCATCATCACTACCGAGCTCCCGGCGAACTGCCGCCTCGACCTCGGCAGCCTGATGTCCGACAACTATGTAAATTTTCTGGTGATCCAGGGCGTGGGCCTTGCGGGTAACGTGAACGATCAGCGGGTGGCCGCCCAACTCGTGGAGCACTTTCGCCTTTTGGGACTTCATGCGAGTTCCCAATCCGGCGGCAAGAATTAGCACATCAAGGGGGCGCTGTTGTTCCTGGGGAGTCAATCGAGATTCTTTCTCACTTATACAGAAACAGCCGGTTGTGAGACAGCTTGTTGCCGGCAGGCGATGACCACGTTCGCCAGGCTCTCGGAATCGTGTCGCGCCTTTTCACCCTCAGCCAGAAGGTCTGCGCGAATAACTGCAGTATCGCCATTGACGACCTTATCAATGGCGTCCTCATCCAATCCGATCTGGTTTGCACCTTCGGCAGCATACCGCACCCGTTGCTCTTCGCTTATTGGCCGGCTGTTCACAATAATGAAATCAAAGTGAATTTCGGGAGCATACCTCTTAACCACTTCGAGATGCTGACGCGCGGTGTAACCGTCCGTTTCACCAGGTTGTGTCATTAGGTTGCAAATGAAGATTTTGGTCGCCTTGGCATCTCCAATCGCCTTAGCTACACGTGCTACCAGGAGGTTTGGCAGTATGCTGGTGTACAGCGAACCGGGACCGACAGTAATTACGTCAGCCGTTCGAATAGCCGCAAGCGCTTCTGGGAGCGGAAGACACTGTTCGGGCTCCAGCCGCAACGAGCTGATAGCTGATTGTGATGCCGAGATCTGCGTTTCGCCCCGAACTACCGTGCCGTCCTCCAGTTCGGCCACCAGGCGCACGTCATTGATTGTGGCGGGATAGATGTGGCCCTTACTCGCCAGCACCTCGGAGGAAAGCCTAACGGCCTCAACAAAGTCTCCGGTGACTTCCGTTAGTGCCGCCAAAAAAAGATTACCGAAACTGTGACCTCCGAGAGCCCCGTCGCCGCGAAATCGATAGCGAAACAAGCGAGACAGCAGAGTCGAATCTTCCGACAAGGCGATCATGCAATTGCGTATGTCGCCTGGAGGGAGCATCTGGAGCTCATCGCGCAAGCGGCCCGAGCTGCCACCATCATCAGAGACAGTGACGATCGCGGCGAGGTTCTCAATCCAAACCCCGTTGTCCTGAGGCTTGTCTACCCGTTGCTTCAAACCGGCCAGCAGCGTAGAAAGCCCCGTGCCACCGCCGATAGCGACGAATCTCAGACCGTGCTCATTGTCGGGTGGATAGTGCAAGTTTTCTGATTTTCCCTCTGGGATCAAGCGCACAAGAGTGTGGGCATTGGAATCATACCTAAACGACGAATGCTTTCCAACTACCCGAATAAGCGAACAAGTTAAGGGAAGTTCAGGCGGGGGAAAACGTCACGGTCGGGGTTGAAAGACCAGTTTGTCGAAGTCCGGGTCATTACGTAGGGAGGTCAGGTCCTGATCGTGTTGCGCTCTAACGCGGAGGTTCGGCTGAAGATCCAGGGCCCGCTGCAGAGACTGCAACGCGAGATCCACCGAACCCAGACGAGCTCGAGTTGCTGCCAACCCGTAATGGATATGAGCTGCCTCGGGTTCTCGCTTTAGTGCCCGCTCAAACATTTCCTGAGCTGCGACATACTCGCCGCGGTTGAGTTCAATGACACCGCGGTAGTACAGAGAGTAAGCATCGCGCGGAAGCATATTTTCAGTACGCAGTCGGGCTTCCGCAATGGCCAGATATGTCCGGGCACGTGCCGCTACCTCTGAGACCTGCGAATACTTGTCCAGCAGGGCGCGAAACTGGTTGCGTGCGTCGCCGAATCGGCCGTGCGTAAACTCTCGATGTGCGCGTTCGAATGCTATCAACGCCGCAGACTCATCAACGGTTGGTTGGCGGCGCGGCGGTGATGGTGGTGGTGGTGTAATGGTGGGTCGTTCCGCACGCACGGCCGCGAGCTTCTGAGTCTTTTTGACTCTCGGGACCACTGTTTTTTTGAGACGACTTACGCTCGCTTTAGATTTCACCGCCGCGCGCGTGGTCACGCTCTTGGCTGCTTTGGGTGTTTTCTTTGCCGACGCGGTGGGCGTGCGCTTTGCTAAGGGTTTCTTAACTCGGCTTTTGGATGCTGCGGACTTAGACGGTGCAGGTTTGGAGACTTTACGGCTCGGGGACTTCGTGACGGCCGCTCGTTTTGCCTTCGGTCGAATAGACTTTGTCTTCACTGAGCGCCCTTTGAGAGCAGACTTTGAGGTTGACCGGCGCGCTGGCGTTTGCGATCTTGATCGTCTTATGCCTTTGGTCACGGGGCTGCTCATCAGAAGGTTCAAATCGAAAGGCCAGCTCGACGCTTGAAGGGCCGTAGGGACGGGCCGGAGCTTAACATAGCTTCGCTTGTAAATCAACGTAAAAAGGGGAGTTGCGGGCACAATTAAACTCCCGAGACAGCCTTTGGCCGCCTTAATGACCAACAAAGAAAAACACTTGAACGTCATTGTTGGCTATGTTAGAGTGCCTGAGGCTCTTCGGCGTCCACTCACCTTCGGCGTCTAAGCGCGAAGGAGCCCCAATGAGAAGCGCTTAGACATCAATGTCTTGCGATAGCAAGCTCAAGATCAGAACAGCACCCACCGCGGGCTTGCTCATACTTCCCAAAGAAAGCTGTATTAATGCCAGACACTCCAATCCTGTTGCGTGAACAGCAGTATCATCAGATCAAGGCTGTCTTGGCTCGACTGCGGATGGACTCCTCGGCCAAGGTAGTCTTCCTCGTCGATAAGGATGGGCAGGAGATCGCCTCACAGGGAGAAGTGGGGAGTCTTGACACAACCAGCCTGGCTTCACTAGCGGCCGGAAACGTCGCTGCTACGGGAGGTATGGCTCAGCTGATTGGTGAGAAAGAATTCCCCACCCTTTCGCACGAAGGCGAACGAGAGAGCATCCACATCTGCGTCATCGGTCGGCTTCTGCTCATGGTCGTCTTTGATGAGCGTTCCAGCCTCGGGCTTGTGAAGTTGCGTAGTAGGCAGGTCTCAAATCAGATCGCCACCATGTTCGCAGCGATCGCCGAGGCTAGCAACGAGGACCTCGACTCCCCGTTTGCAGGAATCACAGACGAAGACATCGATAGTCTCTTCAGTTAGAGAAAAACGACTATGACTTTTATCAATTACGCATCACGGGAGATTAACTGCAAGATTGTCTACTACGGCCCAGGACTCTGTGGTAAGACGACCAACCTGCAGTACATCTTTGATTCGACTGCTCCACAGGCGCGAGGCAAATTGATCAGTCTTGCTACCGAGACTGATCGAACGCTATTTTTCGACTTTATGCCCCTGGAACTGGGAACCGTTCGAGGCTTCAAAACACGTTTTCACCTGTACACAGTACCCGGCCAGGTCTTCTATGACGCTTCACGGAAACTAATCCTTAAGGGCGTGGATGGCGTTGTGTTTGTGGCCGACTCGCAAGAAGAACGCATGGATGCGAACGTTGAATCGCTCTACAATCTTGAAGAGAACCTTCGTGCTCAAGGGTATGACCTCATGAAAATACCCTACGTGCTCCAGTTAAATAAGCGCGACCTACCTAACATTATTCCTGCCGTGGATCTTACCGCAGAGTTGCAACGCAAAGGCGAGCCGGTAGTCGAAGCCGTGGCTTCCTCAGGGGCTGGCGTCTTCGATACTTTGAAGGCAGTTGCTAAGCAAGTTTTGACGGAGTTGCGTAAAGGGTGAGCTAGCCAGCTTCAGTCGAGCGACTTCAGCATCAACAGACCGTCACCGCCATTCGAGTAGTACTTAGGCAGTCGCTGTGTGACCGCATAGCCGAGGTTCTCGTAGACCTTCTGCGCCGCGGTGTTTAATGATCGCACCTCGAGTCTCACAAGTCGCACATTTCGCCGGCGGAAACCTTCTTCAACCTGGAGCATAAGTCGCTTTCCCAAATGCCTACGCCGATGTTCAGGTGCCACTCCGACAGTGGTTACGTGTCCCGTGTGGTCAGGCTCAACAAGTCCGATCACAAATCCGACCATCAGACCGCCGGACGTTACGGCGCGGTAGGAAACGGATTCGGGTGCCGTCAAGAGATATTCGAACGTTTCCCGGCTATAGGCCTCGCCATCAACAAAACAACGTTGGTCGAGGTTCCAGCATTCGTCAAGCTGAGAAATAGTGAGGGGTCGCACGTCGTACCTGGTGGCCACACCAACCAGCGTCGGCTCCGGCACAGACTGAGGATAGCCGTCCGGCGGGGCCGGCTGGGTCCACCATCGAGTACGAATTTTTTTAAGTACAGCCATCTTTGGTGATGTTCGTTTGCCGCTAGTCTAACACCATCGTTTTCAGAATCACTAGATCAGTAACATGCAGTCGCCGTAACTGTAAAAGCGATAGCGCTGATAGACCGCCTGACGATAGGCCTGGAGTACGAGATCCCGACCAGCGAATGCGCACACTAGAAGGAGCAATGATGACCGGGGAAGATGAAAATTGGTCAGCAGCGCATCAATAACACGAAACTTGTAACCCGGTACAATAGTCAGGTCTGCTTGAGTGCGCGCATGTTCAAGCTGTCCCATGACATTGACGGCAGACTCCAGCGCCCGAGCGGTGGTTGTTCCAACTGCAATGACGCGTCCCCCGCTTGCCCGCGTATCGTTTATTGTACTCGCAGTTCTCTCGCAAAGCTCGAACTCTTCAGAGCCGACACGATGCTGAGCGACGTCATTTACGCGCACTGGCTCGAATGTTCCGTAGCCGACATGAAGTGTGATTTCGGCAACATGAGCGCCTCGGGCTAAGACGCGGTCAAAGATGTGTGGGGTAAAGTGCAGGCCAGCCGTGGGCGCTGCAATAGCACCTTCCTGGCGCGCGAAGACAGTTTGATACCGCTCGCGGTCTACCACTGATACTCCAGCGGGGCGGCTGATGTAAGGGGGAAGTGGGGTTTCGCCTACTTCTTCCAGTACAGCTTCCCATTGACCTTCGTACTCAAAACGAAGTTGGCGAAGGCCATTTCGGGGAGCATCAAGCACCTCAGCCCGCAACCTCGAATCACCAAATTTAATTCGTGCGCCTTGCCTCAATCTAGCCCCGGGCTTCACCAGCGCTTCCCAGATCGACGGGCCTCGCTGGCGCACTAGCAAGACTTCCACCCGACCACCTGAAGGATCGCGCAGACCGACCAACCGTGCTGGGAAGACTCGCGTGTTATTGATCACGAGTACGTCGTTTTCGCGGACATAATCAGGCAAGGATGAAAAATGTGAGTCAGTCCGGTCTTGCTTTTCCCGGTCAACGACCAGCATTCGCGAAGCATCGCGTTGCGGCAGAGGCTGTTGCGCGATTAGCTCTTCTGGGAGCTCATAATCAAATTCCGAGATGTCCATACGTCTAGGGTACTACCAGCGTGCCTTACTCCGGAGCAGAAGCAGAAGCGGGAACAGGGGCGGGAGCAGGATAAAGAGGATGCTCCCGATGGAACACCGCAGTAAGCTGGGCTCCAAACAGGAGGATCAAACTTGAGACGTAGCTCCAGGTTAGAACCGCTACGACAGCTCCAACAGAACCGTAAATCTGATCGTAATGAAAATAATTCACGCTCCAGGCAAATATGTATTTAGCCAACTCCCACAAGAGACCGGCGAAAAATGCGCCCGGTAGCGTGTCACGCACGCTCACCTCCGCTTTGGGTAGGAAACGATATATAACGATGAAGAGAACCACGGTAACGAGATAGCTCAACGCCGCGAAAATGCCTTGCCATAAGACACTTCCGACGGATACGAGGATGGGATAATTAGCCATCTGCCTGGGAGAAAGGTTGATGGCTATCTCCCTTAACCCCACCAGGGCGGAAGTTATCAACACTGACAATGCCAGCAGGAGCCCGACAATTCCAACCATGCCAACGGTTATCGCGCGACCGTGCCAGAAAGTGCGGGAGGTTGCTCTCCAGATGCGGTTTAAGGCGCGTTCGATCACAGCAAACACCCAGGAACCGGCCCATAGAACAACGATGAAACAGGTAATAATCACGCCCGGACCTACGGCGTTGAGAGAGCGAATAGTTTCGCGTAAGAATGTTCGCGATCCGGGATAAACGTCGACCGCACGATTGAGAAGGTCCGCGGCTGATGCGATTTGGTTGCTTATGGCCAGCAGCAGCAAAAGTGCCGGGAAGAGAGCCATCAGACCGAAATAGCTCATTGCTGCGGCGGAAGTGAATAAGTCGTTCTCGTGAAATTGATGGAATGAGTGACTGAAGATTGAGCGCCACGGTCCACGATTTACTACGCCTAACGAGTGACGAGATAACGAAGAAAGTCTTCTCATGTAAGCTAAATCCCGGTGTTAATTCAAGGATGGATTTAACACCCTACCAGAGTCTTCAATGAGAATCGAACAGGCTGGGTTTGGGGGGGCTGGAAGGACTAATGCCAAAATGATCGTAAGCTCGTCTGGTTGCCATACGCCCGCGGGGAGTGCGGTCAAGGAAGCCGATTTGAATCAGATAGGGTTCGATGATCTCCTCGATTGAATCCTTTTCTTCGTGAATGGACGCGGAAATTGTTCCCAGTCCAACTGGCCCGCCACTGAACTTCTCGATGATTGTCAAAAGCAGCTTGCGGTCCATTTCGTCGAGACCAAAGGTGTCTACTTCCATGCGGTTGAGTGCATCGTTGGCAATCTCCTTGGTGATGCGGCCGTCGTAATCTACCTCCGCGTAGTCGCGAACGCGCCGAAGTAGCCGGTTGACGATACGCGGCGTACCCCTTGACCGTCTGGCAATCTCGCGAGCGCCATCCTCGTCTATCTCCACTCCCAATATCTCTGCCGAGCGTTTGCAAATCACTTCCAGGTCCTCGTGCGGGTAGAAGTCCAGAGGAAATACGATGCCAAAACGCCCGCGTAAAGGAGCCGTGATCAAGCCCGCGCGAGTCGTTGCCCCAACGAGGGTAAACTTTGGCAACTCCAATTTGATGGACCTGGCGCCGGCGCCCTGGCCGATAAGCAAATCCAGGTTGTAGTCCTCCATCGCGGGATACAATTTCTCTTCGAGGGCCGGAAGCAGACGATGAATTTCGTCGATGAAAAGCACGTCACCTTCCTGGAGATTGGTTAGGAGAGCGGCAATGTCGCCAGCCTTTTCAATGGCAGGTCCGGCGGTCGACCGCAGCTCGGCACCCATTTCGTTCGCTATGATGTTTGCCAGGGTGGTCTTGCCGAGTCCTGGGGGCCCGGTTAACAGCACGTGGTCGAGAGCCTCCTTGCGGCCCAGGGCTGCTTTCATGTAGACACGGAGGTTCTCTTTGACCTGACGCTGTCCAATGTAATCAGATAGCCGAGTAGGACGTACCGTCAGCTCAAACTGTCGCTCGTCCTCGTTCGGGGCTTCGTCGCGGACTCGGGCTGGTTGTTCTGTTGACATGTTCAGATATTCCGCTAATCGTAAAGCCTAAATGAAGTAAAGCAAAGAGTCGCTCGAGACGGTCAGCCTTTGGCGAGTTTGCGGAGACTCTGTCGCAGAATTGCTTCCACAGACACATCACCACCTTCGCTGAGAGCGCCGTTGACTGCTTTCTCAGCCGAGCTGCGTTGATAACCGAGATTTAGAAGTGCTGAGAGAGCGTCGGAGCGTACCGAATCCTCGGTTGGTGGCGCCGTCGCCTCAGTGTGGGCGCCTAACTCTTCTTCCAACTCCGGTGATGACAGCGAAGCGACCTTGTCCCGCAGTTCCATCACCAGCCGCTCAGCAGTTTTTCTCCCTACACCCGGAATCAAAGTCAGCCGAGCTAGATTGTTAGTACGGATTGAGGCGATCATCTCATCGGCGCTCATACCCGATAGCAAAGTGATACCGAGCTTCGGGCCGATCCCGCTTACAGAGATTAGACGCAAGAAAAGTTCACGTTCGCGAGCCGTCTTGAAGCCATAGAGCTGGAGCGCATCTTCGCGAACGTGCGTGTAGATGCGGAGCTGGACACTTGCTCCCGGCTCCTCCAATTCGTAGAAAGTCGAAATCGGAATCGTCACCTCATAACCGACGCCGGCGACATCAAGTATGACTGAAGTCGCCTGTTTGGAAAGCAGTGTACCGGAGAGATGTGCAATCATTGACCAACAAAACAAAGTCCGATGCGGGGAAGTTAAGTTAAACGCACGCGATTGTAGTTGATGCTCCCGCGATTGAGCAACGCACGTTTAAGGGCATGCCCTTACCATTCATCTCGCATTAGGGATATACTTCAAACCACAGGCCCTTAATGAAGTCAGAGAAAATCTCAGAACTCACAACTAACCGCCTCAGCGTTTACCTGCGCTGTTTGAATACGCTCTCAGCGGCGGGGATCAAAACGATTTCATCGCAGGAGCTTGCCGAGCAGTTCAATCTCAATTCCGCACAAATCCGGAAGGACTTAGGCTACTTTGGTGAGTTTGGCGTGCGAGGCGTCGGTTACTTTGTTGCGGAGTTGCAAACGAATATTACCAAGATTCTCGGCCTGGACAATCCACATCGAGTAGCCATCATCGGCGCAGGAAGATTGGGCACGGCCCTGGCCAACTATCACGGATTCGAAAAATCGAATTTCAGGGTAGTGGCACTATTTGATAATGACGCCTCAAAGATTGGCCAACGCCTGGGAAGCGGCGAGGTAATGGTTCACGACGTCAAGAAGATTGCGCGAATAGTTAAAGAGGAGGGGGTCGACGTCGCAGTCATTGCCGTTCCTGCTCGAGTAGCTCAGCGAGTCTTGAATCAGGTCATGGCTGCTGGTGTGAAAGCGGTCCTCAACTTCGCTCCGGCATCTCTCAGCGCGCGTCTGGGAGTGAAAGTCAAAACCGTTGACTTAACAACTTCGCTGGAATCATTATCGTATTTCCTGGCGCGACCGCAGGCCAGCGTGGTCACCAATGCGCGTCGCAGCAATAATTTTGAAGATGCGTTTGAACCTCAGGAACAGGAACTCTGACAGTACTGCCAATCAATGGATGAAAAAAGCGCACGACGCGAAATAGTTCAAATCGGCAATCTAATGTACGAACGCAGTTATGTCGTCTCCTCAGACGGCAACATCAGCGTGCGTCTGGATGACGGCCGCATCGTCGCGACCCCGACAATGACGTGCAAAGGTCGCATGTCGGAGGATTCTCTGGCGCTGACAGACGCGGATGGCAAGCCGCTCACCGATCGTAAAGCGTCCAGTGAGTTGGCAATGCACCTGCTGATTTATCGGGAGCGGAGTGACGTCAAGGCGGTCTGCCACGCCCATCCACCCCACGGGACGGCTTTCGCTGTTGCCGGATTGGCAATCGATCAGCCGATCCTGTCCGAAGTAATTTTGACGCTCGGATGCGTACCACTCGCTTCCTACGGAACTCCTTCGACCGACGAGTTGACCGAGGCGATGCGTCCGCTCGTGAAACACCATAATGCGCTTCTGATGGCGAACCACGGCGCCGTCGCTTACGGAGCCGATTTGTGGCAGGCTTTTGATCGTTTGGAGACTCTCGAGCATACGGCACGAATCGCCATCCTTTCGCGGATACTAGGCGGCTCAAAAAACCTTCCGGCCTCTGCAATCGAGAAGCTGATTAATGTGCGGGAAGCCGCCGGATATTTGGGCGAAGGAGCGCGCTGCCAGGCCTGTGGCTATCTTCACGAGACGCAGCTCGCGTGTCCGTCTGGGGATCGCCCACCAACAAATTATCGTGGACCTGCAGAAAACGGTTCCGGGAAGATTGCGCTAACACGAGAAGAGTTGGTTGAACTTTTGTCGCAGGCGGTTAGTCGAGGTGAATCGTAAAGGGTGAATACTGGATGGTAAATGGTAAAAGGTAGCGATGAGTAGTAAGGTCGACACTGTTTACCATTTACGATCTAAATATCCACCGGACTAGAGGAGCATAGCAGATGCCACAAGAAGCACTGGGCATGGTTGAAACAAAAGGACTGGTAGCGATGATTGAGGCAGCGGACGCAATGGTCAAAGCTGCCAACGTCACACTGATTGGTTACGAGAAGATCGGCGCCGGTTTTGTGACCGCTATTGTCCGCGGTGATGTAGCGGCTGTGAAAGCGGCGACTGATGCTGGGGCGGCGGCGGCCCGCCGGGTGGGCGAACTCGTGAGCGTGCACGTAATCCCGCGCCCGCACGGTAGTGTTGACGACGCACTCCCAATAGGTAATCGCGACTAAGCATGATCATCGCGCGCATCCTCGGCACGGTCGTCTCAACGCAGAAGGACGAACGGCTACTCGGCAAGAAGTTGCTCATCGTTCGTCCCATCAATGTAGATGGAACCGACACGACGGGCTATGTGGTCGCCGTCGATACAGTGGGCGCCGGTTTTCACGAGCGGGTACTGGTGGTCGCCGGCTCAAGCGCTCGGCTGGCACAGGGCATGAAAGATACACCTGTTGACGCTGCCATCGTTGGCGTTATCGATACGGTGGACATCACGCCTCGGGAATCGTGAATCGTGAATCGTAAATCGTTTAAGAAGCCTTCCTAACCATTCACGTTTCCAGTTCATGATTAACGATTAACGATTAACGATTTACGACTTATGCAGCTTGCTCGTGTCATCGGTACGGTTGTGGCGACCGTCAAGAATGAATCCCTGGAGGGGCGCAAGCTCCTCGTTGTGCAGAGTTTGAACAAGGATCTCGAGCCCTCGGGCAAGCCGATGGTCGCGGTCGACTCGGTTGGGGCAGGCGTGGGTGAGTTGGTTTTCTGGTGTCGCGGGAAAGAAGCCAGCTTTCCTTTCAAGAGAGAAGATACTCCGACAGACTGCACGATCATCGCTATTGTTGATTCGAATGCGCATGTGACTCAAGGATAGTTGTGGAAATGGCCTGCGCGAGCCATCAGCCCTGAAGGTTTCCCAATTGAAAGTTTAAGGTCGAAGCAAGACTGAATGATACTCGCTCGAGTTTTAGGAAACATCGTCGCTACGCAAAAGAACCACCGTTACGAGAACGCGAGCGTGATGCTCTGCCAGCAGATCACTCCCGAGGGTGAAGAAACCGCGACCACGGTGCTGGCCCTCAATGCCGTTGATGCGGGTGTCGGCGACATGGTGTTGATTGTGCAGGAAGGCTGGAGCGCCTCAACCGCGGCAACTGGAAAGAGCGGTGCCGCCATCGACTCTGCGATTGTAGGAGTGGTCGATCGCGTTGATTTGTTGGACGACGAGTAAACCGAATATCTTGGTTGCGGATAAAGCAGCGAAAAGAGGCGGAGGGATGGCCGCGCTCAGGGAAAATGAACACGGAAATTGAACAGGCCCGGTTGATTGCAGAGAGAATCGCCAGACGGGTGTCTGGAGGATCCGGAAACCAATCGAGTATAGGTGCTGCCGCGAGGCCCCCTTCCGACCTGGGCGCTGAACTGGCTGCGATGCGCGCCGGACTGAGTGATCTACAGAAACGGCTGGCGCAGATCGAATCGAAAGTTCGCTCCGACCCTCGAGAGACTACTTCGGAGATAGGATTTACATCCTCGAGTCCTGGAAGGAGCGATAGACCCGTTCCTCTGACGCATTCGCCATGGCTTGCCGGGGTCAATGCCTCTGTAACACATCCCAGCCAGGAGAAATTTGGGGTCGAGGAAGCAACAGTATCCGAATTGGTAGACTACTTTGAGAAGGAGAAGACCTGCAGCGTGGAGCCCGGCGGCAAGCCGTGTGACCACTGCGCAATGTGCAGCTCCCGGGGTTTCTAGTAGCTAGCGCGATGTAGATGTAGCATAGACTTCAGTCTGTGTAGCCACGTTGTGATTCATTCGAGCGGGAAATCATTGCCACCGAAATCACATAAAAGTCCGTGCTCCTTCATGCTGTGTAGCCTCCTGATCCATTCAACCCGAAATTATCCCAACCAGAAATCACAGACTAAAGTCTATGCCACTTATTTCGTTGGGGTGGCGTTCGGACGCAGAGTGCTTGAGTCAATTCTAGGTGGCTGCGTCGCTCCTTCCTCGGCTTTGAAGTAAGGCTCTTCTTTGAAGCCAAACAGTTTTGCCGAAATGACTGTAGGAAACTGGGCTCGGGTGGTGTTGTAGTCCTGCGTAGCTGCGTTGTAATCCTGGCGCGCTGTGGCGATGCGGTTTTCCGTTCCGGCTACTTCGTCTTGCAGTTTCAAGAAGTTCTGGTTGGACTGCAACTGGGGATAGGCCTCCTTCAGCACCAGCAACCGCCCAATCGTGCCGCCGAAAGTATTAGCCGCGTCGATCACCGCCTGCTTTTGCTCCGGCGACTTATCGCCGCCCTCACCCCGGGGCGCCTGGTTCGTGGCGTTCAAAAGCCGGGATCGTGCTTCAGCGATCTTACCGAAGACTTCCTGTTCCTGTACGCCGGCAAGTTTCGCAGATTCGACGAGGTTATTAATTAGATCCGCACGGCGTTGAAGTTGAGTTTCGACGTTGGCCCATTTGCCCTTCACGTTCTGTTGTTTGGTCGTGAGCGTGTTGTAGCCGCAACCACTCGCTGTTAGCGATAAGAAGATGGCGAAGGCTAGTAACAATGTCCGCTTGTAATTCATGTCTTGATCTCTCCCATCGCTTAAAACCCAATTCCACAACCGCCCAGCCGGGGCTGGCCCCAGCCAGGAGATCCGGTTAGGCAGTTTCTACCAGCTCAGTCTCGTCAACTTCCTCAACTACTCGTTCGATCTGGACCATGTAAGCTGCGAAAAGTTGATTGGCTTCCTCGTCCGTGGCAGGCCGCTCGCCAGAGATGCGCATAGCAAAGATTCTTTCAAACGGTTCAGGGTCCAGTTTTAGTAGTTTGGCAGTCGCTCGCACAGTGTCGGGTTTCGCAACCGGCGGCTCCTGACCGTGCAGCATTAACACCGCGCGAAACAGGGACGCGAAACTCGCGAGACTTTCGCTCATCAGATCGCAAAGCTTTTCGACCGAGACCGACGCGGGAATGTAAAGACGACGGAGTTGAATCAACTTACTACGAAGCTCGTATTCCGCCTGGTGGCGCAAGTGAGCGTCAGAAAGCTTGACGAACTCGAACGGGTCTCGCCCAAAAAGTACAACCCGCGCATTTGCCATCTGATGAAATTCAATCGGAAATACGTCGGCAGCGTCCGATAGTTCCTCGACAGTGAAATACACAGGAATCGGATGTCCCAAACGGCGCCATTCGCGCATGGGTGCCTGGGCTTGGCGAAGATCTTCCGGAGTTATTCTGTTCAGAGCGATCAGCAAATTGTAATCCGAACGTAACTCTACCTGGTCCCCAGCCGCGGCAGAACCGTAAAGCACCACGGAGGCGAGATTCTCGCCGTGCGTCGCGCGCAAGTCGGTAACCAGACCCTCCAGCGCTTCCTTAACTATGGTCTTAACCATTTCTTGTTATGCGGTGGATAGTAGCAGAATCCGGACTCAAGTCGCGACATTGTACGCGCACCTGATGGGAACCATCTCTCGGTGCGCTACCAACTCCCGCCGGCTCCGCCGCCGCCAAAATCACCACCACCACCGAACCCACCACCAAAGCCTCCCCCGCCGCCGCCAAATCCGCCACCACTCCACCCGCTGCTGGAACCACCCCAATCGCCTCGGCTAGCGCTATTGAGCAAAGAGCCGAGTAGAAACATGTTCAGGCAGCCGCTCCCTCCTCCCCGCCTCATGGAAAGGAGGATAATAATGATGACAAAAATAATGATACCGAGGGTGCAGCAGGAGGACGGTAACCCGGCCGTAGGTTGGCTCCTTGGTTGTTCCCGCCGTTCGCGAGCAGCGTACCTCTGGTCGATACCTTCAACAGTAAACCCACGTTTTTCACCCAGTGTGGCGACATAGCCCTGAATCGTATCGTAGATTCCCTGACTATAGTTTCCCAGTCGGAACTGTGGCACCAGGCGTTCTCGCTGGATTTGTCCAACAAGACCGTCATTCAGATCCCCCTCGAGGTGCCGGCTAACTTGCGTAAAGTATTTGCGATCATTGACGGCCACCACCAACAGTAAGCCGTTCTTCTCACCTTCTTTCGATCCGATCCCCCAGCCTCGGGCAATATCCAATGAGTACTCGAAGATGTCGCGATCACCCGTCGTGGGTACGGTTACGACTGCAAACTCTATATCAGCTCGCTCCTTAAGGTTTTTATAGATCGCCTCGAGACGCCTTCGAGTATCAGGATCGATGACGTTGGCAATGTCAACGATTGGAGTGAATGGTTCCGGAAGGGGAATGGGCGACTTCGTCGTAGGCTGAGCTTGGATCTTCGGAGTAGGGAACCAAAGCAGAGTCGCGAAAGCGATGGCCAGAAGAACAAAGCGGAATTTAAGAATCAACCCGGGTCTGAAAACCATGTCTGCCTAACCAAGTCGAACAGCTGTTAGTCCGTCAAGTAGTCCAATCAGTTTATGCAAGAGATAGAACAACGCTACGCCGACAAAAACGACGATCGACACCGTGGGGTTTCGTTCCTCGTTATGATTCACCTCAGGAATCAAGTCGCTGGCAGCAACGTAGAGGGTTACGCCGGCGGAGAAGGGCAGCGCATAGGCAACTGCCGACTGAACCTTGGCCTGAAGCAGCGCTACTCCGACAACACCCGCGAGCGTGGCCGCGCCGATCGCCGCGGTAGCCAAAAGGGCCTTCTTCTGAGACCGTCCCGACGCCAACATGATTGAGGCCACAGTGAACCCTTCTGGCATCTTGTGCAAGAGGATCGCGATAAAGACCAGCAGTCCCACTCTGAAGTTAACTAGGAAAGCCGCCGCGATCGAGACGCCGTCGAAGAACGTGTGAATAAAGAGTCCACCTACTGCCGTGTAGGCGGCGGAGGGTCGCATGAACGACTCCGGATGTGTCTCAGCGCCAAAGTGAAAGTGGGGCGCAATCGTGTGTTCGAAGAGTTGAATGATCAGATAACCTGCGAGCAGGAGCGTCATGGCCCCGACGACGGCTTCCGCGGCGTTTTCGCCAGAACGGCTACCCGTCCAAAGGCTCACAGTCTCGGGAAGGATCTCGATGAAGATGGCGGCCAGCATGAAACCGGCGCCGAGCGCGACGAGGTACTTTAGAAAGCGCTCACCAAATCGGTGAGCACCGGCTTTGATTAGTACGAGACCGCCAACTAAGTTTGCTCCTGCGGCAATCATGCCGAAGAGGAGAAGTTCGGGCAGTCGTCCCAGATTTGACTCCATCCAGATGCTACTCAGTAAAGAATTCGTTGGAACTTAACACGGGCGCGCCAATATACATCATGCTGGCAGGGCGGTCGCTTGGAATAGCGAGAAACAAGACCGTCATTAGAACTAAGGCGTGCCTGTAGCGGATCCCCACATGTTGTCGAACCGCGTGGCAGACAACAGGCGAACAGGAACTTTGTTGCCCGCAGTCCCCCAAGTAGAAAACCTAAGTATTTCCGAGGTTTTCTATTGACACGTCAAATCGAGCGGCGTAGTATCCGACTCGGGTGGTCGAAAGTGGTCGGAAGTGGGTCCAACCTCGTTACGACCGATCATTAGCAACTTTTCCTAACGGCCACCCACCAAATCTCTGAACCGTTCAACGCTATGCTGCGGGGAAACTACACGGCCCGGATAGACCCGAAGGGTCGGCTAAAGGTGCCGACGCCGTTCCGTCGTCTGATAGAGGAAAAACAGGGGGGCGAATTCTACATCACGAGTCTTACGGGCGAAAACGTTCGCATATATCCATTGAAAGAATGGGAATCCATCGAGCAACGCCTTTCGCTCTTACCAACGATGGATCCAGCGCGACGCAAGTTCCTTGACAGAACCAACTACTTCGGTCAACAGGCGACCATCGATGGCCAGGGCCGATTACTGATCCATCCGCTATTGCGTAAGAGTGCCGAAGTCATCGGTGATGTAGCAGTCCTGGGATACCTGACGTACCTCGAGGTTTGGGAGCTTGATAAGTTTAAGTTACGCATGCTTTCAGACCCTTATACGGAAGAAGACGAAGCAGCGATTGCGAGATTGGGAATCTGAAGGCAGTAATAGAAACAGTAATAAGTGATGAGTGATAGGTGATAAGCAAGACAAAAAACGCAACCGATTCGGACTCATCACTTATCACTCATCACTCACTAGTTAGTTGTTCTTTGAACAAGATCACGGGGCGGTGGTGATGGCAGCGCCTTTGGGGGGCAAAGGCGCGCCCCATCGCCCCGTGCTGCTAGAAGAGACGATGCAATTCCTTGCTCCTGAGCGGGGAGGTCTCTTCGTCGATTGCACTGTAGGTCTGGGCGGTCATACCGAAGCGATTCTGCAAATCTCGAGCGAGGCTCGGGTCATCGGGATAGACCTCGACAAGGAGGCGCTCGACTATGCGAGTAAGCGTCTGGAGCGGTTTGGCAAGCGATTTCGTCCCGTCCAGGCGAACTTCCGGGAGATTAGCGCGATCGTGACTGAGGCTGGCGAGAAGCAGGTGCAGGGCGTGCTGGCTGATCTCGGCGTTTCCTCCCTGCAATTTGATTCCGCTACCAGGGGGTTTAGTTTTCGCTTCGATGCTCCGCTGGATATGCGAATGAATCCATCTAGCGATATGGAAACTGCA
>JAMQPH010000806.1 GCA_023717605.1 Pyrinomonadaceae bacterium | reverse complement strand
GTGAACAACAAGATCCGCGTCATTCAGCGGCGCAGCTACGGCCTACATAACGAGGAGTACCTGCGCCTCAAAGTCCTCACCTGCATGCTCGACCCGATATGAAATCAGGCCGAAATCACCCATTCGGGAAGGAGAAGACCCAAGATAGAATGAGGGGCGTGACCGTGTGTGTTTCTGGGGCTGAGGGCTGATACCCCCACGCACGATGCGGCCGATGCCTCTTGTGCGGGCATCGCCAGCGTTCGACGAGGATTTGAGCCTCGTGCAGCGTATAAATGAGTTCCCCGTTCAGCCACTCATCCCGCAACTTCCCATTACATTAAAGGACTCAACAGACTCCTTCTCCCACGGACTGCCCGGTTCGATGAATAAGGGTGCCACGGCCAGCACGCCATATCAGGCCCGCAAGGCCCGAGCGATAAATTCCGGACCGTTCGCTCCGCGTATGCGTCGGGCAGCCTCTGACGTGCGGCGTCGGCAAAAAGCATATATGATTGTGCTGAGTGACAAAAGCATCGAAGCCGGCGGATTGTTCTGTTTCTTGGCTGGGAGAGTGTCCGATGTTTTTGGTCTGGGCACGTCATGACGATCACCTCAAGCGGATGTTATAGGACGACGATGCCACTTGCACTTCTTCCCGCCGCGCGGGGAACGACTTATGGCCATCATGCAGGTACGTTGCGTAACGTTGGTGGTAAACTACACGACGGCTTGGCCGCGATCGTTCGACGACGCACGGATCTGGGAGGACAAGAGCGAGCAAACTGATGCGTTGTGGCAGTACGTGTTTAGGGAGTACACGGCGAGTGCCTTTTCCGAGCCGCACGAACTAATCTTCCTCGTCCTTGCGACAGTGACGAATTATCTCGAGGACAAGAACACGCATTCTTGCATGTGAAGAGTGCATACAATGGTTTGTCAGAGGCGACTCATCGCTGACGTGCGTAGCCCCTTGGAACTCTCTCGATGAAAGTATTCATCTGTTGGTCTGGACGCAGAAGCAAGCAGCTTGCGGAGGCGCTACACCAGTGGCTCCCGAGCGTGCTGAATGGTCTCGCACCCACCTATTCACCGGACATCTCCAAAGGTGCGCTCTGGTTCGATTCAATTAATCGGGAATTGAATCGCTCACAGGCCGGAATCGTTTGCCTTACCCCAGAGAACATGGACATGGCCTGGATCCACTTTGAAGCGGGTGCTCTGTTCAGGGAGACGACGAAAATATTCACCCTTCTATACAAAGTTCCCGCTAGGAGCCTTCGTGGCCCGCTCAGCAATTTCCAGGGTACCGAAGCCACAAGGGGGGATCTCTGGAAACTTGTCGAAGCGCTGGCAACATTAATGGCCAAGGAAGCCCCAGATCCACAGGAAAGGCTCAAAACGTTCGAGGAACAGTGGCCGCTGCTCGAGACACATCTGAACAAAATCAGGGCATTGACGGTGCAAGAGCTTATCCCCAATCTTGAGGGCCTCTTCAAGCGCAAGACCTACAACGAACCCTTGGCCGAGTGTAAAGACCAGCGATGGCGGGCTCGATATGACGGCGCCCGTGAGACCTTGATAGAACTGACGCGTTCGATGGACAAGGTTCGCGAATACACGGCGCCTCACATGGCTGAATATTATGAGGAGTTGATTCAAGCGGTGGATGGGTACTGTATGGAAATGGGGGCGTGTCTGCTGAAGGAGCAGCGATTTGGTAAGCGAAAAGATGGGAAACTCAAGATAGCAGACGCGATGCTGGGCACTTGTGAGCGGCGACGTAGGAAAATTCTGGGACTTCTTAATGACCTCATCGACGAACGTGGGGCGCCAATATTGGACGCGTCCAGGCTTTTTCGGAAGTTGGTCACAATTGAGGACAAGAAGACCAAATGTATTCACCCCTTGGAGAAGCGCATCAAGGGGGGGGAGGTTCCAGAAGGCATCGTGCCGGACGGCTTGGTCAGCCAGTGGGATTTCGATCGCATCGCCTATTATCTGGTTCAGGAGAACCGCAAGGATTTCGACATGCAGCGTGTGAGCGAAAGTGTGACCATCGAGCTCGAAAAGGTTCGAGCTCGGGAAGAGGAGGGAAGTTTGGTCCCCCTGCATTATGCGATTCGGGCACTTGAGAGAGGTGTTCGGAGGCTCCGTCGAGATCATGTGCTGTCGGCGAAGACCAAATCCGAGGTTCAGCGCGTGATAGAGCGAGTCGCGCAGTACCTGCGTGGGAATCCGAGCCGCGATGCAGGCAGCCACATCAAAGAGAATCTCGTGGCGCTGAGGGCAGCCCTCAAGTAGCGGACTCATACCGAGTACTTCGTTATACTAACTGATGAAGCCGCATTGAGCCCACTGTGTTACAGGCAATTATTGCGATACATATGAAACCATAGGCATTAGCAATTGAGCTTGGTTGCTTGTGTCTCTGAATCATCTGGTTTATGATCATGCCTGCCTCTCCTCTCACCCGCTGATCTGACGCCACCTTACCGCACGAGAATCCGACACGATTTGTAGATAGGCCGTTCAGATTGGATTGCGGTTGCTCGGGCCGCCACTCGCTTAGGATCTGGACCCGTTTAAGAGAGACAGGTCAGTTTGCTACAGCCTCGTTAGGCGGTACCGAACGCTAGGTGGCATTCGTCAGACGATGGCCGCTATCGGCCAGAAGCGGTCATTGGCATTCCTTTTGAAAGCTGTCGTTCGAGACTTGGACCCCGCGCGTCTCGTTTCGATGTTATCCACCCACTGACCCTACTGCGACAGCGCCTTATGGTGTGACGCGCCTATGTAAATGTACGGCCGTCGTCTGCGCTCATCTCTCTATCTGCTCAGCTAGGCCATGAACTTACTGAGCCATTCTTCTCATGGTATCGAATTTGATCCACCTCATGAATCTCTTTCGATACAAACGACTGTGATCAGGAGATGCGTTTCACACGTGTATTGTTGCTTCCCAAGACGTACAGCGCAGAAAGCATAGAGATTAAGGATGCCTCTGATAATTCGATGTTCCTACCCCATGCTGGCATCTAGCTTGCCGTTGACAAATGTGGAATCAAACAAGAGAAAGCCTTGCGGAGAAAGACTCCTGCTGGACTCAGGTGCGGCCAATGCGAGCCGAGCAAACGGGTTGACCATGCCGACGACGAGCTCGATTCAGACATCAAGGACACTGTTTCAAAGGAGAGCCTCTGGTGGTTTGTCGAGCGCTATGCTATGTGGGAATGAAAACCGTCGGGGCCTAAAGTAGGTTGTTAGTAGCGTTTCCAAGCATGTCCCTCCATTTTGCACTATGTACGCATTCTAGCTTTGGCATTGTTAGGGACTCGCACAACACGGAGGCATCTCATGGTTGATGAGCAGCAGACCAAATGGGACATCTTCGTCAGCTATCGACATGTCTCGGATGAGTCTGACGAAAAGTGGGTCACAAGATTCTGCGAAGGCCTGAAGATCAAAATTGAAGAAATGCTCGGCGAAAAGATAGAACTCTGGCGCGACAATGTTCAGCTCAGGGCCGGTGACGAATGGCGTCCGGAGATCGAGAAGGCCCTCGAATCTGCGGCGATCTTCCTTGCCATCATTTCGCAGTCGTATTTTCTCTCCGAAGTTTGCCGGCAGGAGATGGACCGTTTTCTCGGCCTTTACAAACAGCCGAACGAGGCCACGCCACGCTTGATCTTTCCCATTTTCAAGCAGCCCCCCACGAAGGATGTGCCACCCGACATCAACCAAATTCACAGGCCGCGGATGTTCTACCAAGACAATCCCCCGGGCTACGACGAGTTTGCCCCCGGCAGAAAGACTGATAATGAATTCTGGGATGCACTTGGCAAGGTCGCCCAGGAGTTGAAAGTTCAACTAGAAAAGGTTCACGAACGTAAGCGCCCACGAACGATTGGGACCGTTTACCTTGGCGAGGTCGGTCGCGAGTTGCAACGCGAGCGCGACAATCTGCAGGCCGATCTGTTTCAACGCCGATACGGGGTGCTCCCGGACAAGAGCTATATGTGGAATGCCTCCGACATCGGCGACAAGATCGAAGCCGATTTGAACGCGGCCGATTTGTGCGTGCACCTTATCGGCCGAACCACACCAAGCTGGCCCGACACTCTCGCTCACACCAAGGACCAGATCGACCGGGCTGTGGGGGCGATGAGCCGCAGGGGCAAGCCTGGGCCACTGGTGTGGATCCAACCAGGCGCCGAGCCCGAGGAGGGTACCTTGCGCGCGCTGATCGACTACGTGAAGACCGAACTACCCGACCGGGGCGTGGACTTTTTCGAGTGCGGTCTCGAAGACTTCAAGAGCCACGTCGTCAGTAAACTCCC
Source organism: Pyrinomonadaceae bacterium (assembly GCA_023717605.1). GTDB lineage: Bacteria > Acidobacteriota > Blastocatellia > Pyrinomonadales > Pyrinomonadaceae > PSRF01. The sequence continues at coordinate 10,334 of JAMQPH010000806.1, read as the reverse complement.
GAGAGTGCCGACACCGGCAACACCCATCGCTTCCGGTACGAGTGATGTCGCCGTGCTTCACGACAGCAGTGACGTCGTGGCCTCGAAGGCGCTCAAACTCGTGCTGGTCGAACAACTGGACTGCGAACCGCTACCAATTCGCGTCTCGGAATCCGGTGCCCTCGCACCAGAAGGCGCGGGGAAAGTGCCCGAGGGTTGCGGCCACTGCATCATCTTTTGGGGCACGCAGCCAGAGAGCTGGGTGCGCGAGGTTCTCGCGCTCGACGGCCTGGCGAGATATCTGGGCAGGGAGCGCTTGTGCTTGTATATTGCCGCGCCAGAATCGGACGAGAAGGCGAACTTCGTCACGGGCAAAGCCCGCACGATCCGCGCGGCTTCCGCCGGCACTGATCAGGCAGAACTGCGCGCTTTCCTTGGCGCCAAGAGAACGTCACCATGAGCGCGGTCGCCTTTGACCCCAACAACCCGTTCCCAGGTTTGCGTGCGTTTGCCGAAGGCGAGGCCGATCGCTTCTTCGGGCGGCGTCAACAGATCGACGAGCTGGCCGCGCGACTTGCGCAGTCGCAGTTTATCGCCGTGTCAGGCAACTCGGGTTGCGGCAAGTCATCGCTGGTGCTGGCCGGGCTGCTGCGCGAACTGGACCGACGCGCCACCGGTCCGGACGCCACCGTATGGCGGCCGGTGATCATGGTGCCTGGCAACCAACCCATCGCCAACCTATCGAAAGCGCTATCGAGGGAACTCGACGCCGTCAGCGGAGACGAAATGCGCATCGGTCTGTTGTACGGCCAATTGAAGCTGGGCGGACTCGGCTTGGCCGAGGCGGTGCGGCAGGCGAAGCTGGGGCCGCGTACGCGCCTGCTGCTCGTGGTCGATCAGTTCGAGGAGCTCTTTCGGCTCAAGCAGGCCGATCCAGACGAAGCGAGCGCATTCGTCAAACTCCTGTTGAATGCAACGCTCGACGCGCAGTCTCCGGTCAGCGCGATCCTCACGCTGCGCTCCGATTCTCTAGGATACTGCGCAGATTACCGCGGTCTTCCGGAGGCCATCAACCAGGGGCAGTACCTGGTACCCAAACTGACACGTGATCAGCGCAAGGAAGCGATCATCGGGCCGGTCGAGCTTCGCTCACAGCGGATCACGGCGCGGCTGGTTCAGCGCATCCTGAATGACGTGTCAGACGACTTCGACGATCTTCCGGTCATGCAGCATGCACTCTCGCGGACCTGGAACCGCTGGGCAAGTGCGTGCCAGGGAAGCCGACCGATCGACCTCGAAGACTACGTGGCGATCGGCACGACCACCGACGCCATCTCGATGCACGCCGACGAGGCGGTCAAAGCGACGCAGCAACAGCCAGTGGTCGAAAAAGTGTTTCGTGCGCTGACTAAGCACGGGCCCAACGGCGAGGCGGACCGGCGTGCGCTGTCGTTCGATCAACTGTGCGGGGTTGTCGGCGGTGACCGACGCGCCGTCGAGCAGATCGTCGAACGCTTCCGACAACCGGACACCGCGTTCCTGCGACCGGGCCAGGACGTGCCGCTTGTGTCCAATCCGATTGTCGATATCTCGCATGAAAGCCTGATTCGCCAGTGGCGGAGCCTGGGAGAGTGGGTGCAGGCCGAGTCCGAGTCGGCTGCGATCTTCAGGCGCCTGCTGGACTCAGCGCGACGACATGAGTCCCAGGACGGCAGTCTGTGGCGCGGGCCGGAGCTCAGGGAGGCGCTGAAGTGGCAGAAACAGGCGGCTCCTACTGTGGGGTGGGCGGAATTGTATGCCCAAGACAATGGCGCTGATGCTTGGCAGTCGGCGCAACAATTCTTAGCGGCCAGCAGGCGTCGCGCCTGGCTGCGCAGAGCAGGACTCGCCGTGGTCCCCGTGGCTGTCCTGCCGCTGCTATTCGTTGTCAATTTGCTATGGCAATCCCAATCGAGCGATCTGGCAAACAAGGCGTTGACGAGCATCGATCAAGACCCAGCGCACAGTGCTCGATTGGCCTTTGCTGCGGTCGAGCGGAACAGTCGTAACGAGCTTGCGGAGCTCGCGTTACGACAAGCGATGGCGCGTCTAGAAACTGCCCACACCGACGAGATCATCGAGCCCTGCGATCGGTCTTCCGAGTCGACCACCAGCAAAAGGACTGACTGCGACCCGGTCCGCGACGTGCGCTATAGCGAAGATGGCAGCCAGCTGCTCGTGGCCGCCGGGACGGCGGTTACGCTGTTTGACTCGAAGGATTTCCGGCCCATTGGAACGCGGATCGAGAGGGAAGCGAATGTACGTCAAGCCTGGCTGATCAACGGCAACAAAACCCTTGTCACCATGACCGATGATTTCAAGGCCCAAATCCAGCAACTTGGTGGAAGCGTCGCACGTTCGTTGGCTTGTCCTTCCGACAACCAAGTCTGGGCCATCACCTATGGTCGGGATGAACGTCGGGATGAACGCTATGTGGCGATCGCATGTCAAGAAGGGGAAGTGCTGGTCTGGAAAATCGCCCAAGCGGCGGAACAGCCGACATACACGTTCAGGCGCAGCGGCAAAAAGGTGGGGAGCGTTACGGCGCTGGACTTCTCCGCCGACGGTGCGTTTCTCGCGAGCGGAGACTCCTTCGGCAAGGTCGCAGTGTGGAAGCTGGGCGAGCCCGGTGTGTGGGTCGATCAGGTCGGTGCCGGCACCAAGACTCCTTTCGCCCTCGCACACAGTGAGGGTGCCATCCGCGCTGTCCATTTCTATGAAAAGGACTCCCACTACCTGGTGACGGCGGGAGATGACAATCAAGCGATCGTCTGGAAACTGAATCTCGAACATGCACCGCTTACGAAAGAGGAACGATTCGATCGAAATCGCTGGGTGTTGAAGCCACACGAGAGGACTGTCATTGACGCCAAGTTCTTTCCTGCGCTTGAAGGTGGAGTACCGCCGGTATTCACCGTATCGGGCAAGATTGTGCAGCGCTGGGTCGACGAGACAAATGACTCGAAGCAAATGCGCCGGCACGACGACTGGGTAAACGACGCCAATGTCTCGCCAGACGGCCAGTTATTTATAACCGCTTGCGCCGATGGCAACGCGCGGATCTGGTCCACGCGCAGCGGGCCGCCGATCGCCGCGCTGCGTGGGCACCGCGGCGCGGTCAATCGCGCCATCTTCAGTCCCAAGGGAGACGCCGTTCTCACGGCCAGCGACGATGGCAGCGTGCGGGTCTGGCAATTTCGCGCGCCAGAAGTACTTGCCTCGCTGGATCACTGGGCTCTGGGCGCTGCCTTCGACCCCCAAGGTACGCGCGTCGCCGTTGCGGACGAGGCGGGGAACGTCTGCATATTGACACTGTCAGACCGCACAACCTGCTCTGATCCGAGCGCAAAGGGGCTGATGTTCGGCCACGGCATGATGTCGGGACTGTCGTGGAGCAGGGATGCAAAGTATCTCGTTGGCGAAGCTATGCCTATCACCATCACCGAGCGGGAGTGGCCGATGCTTTGGGAAATTGCAAACAAAGGCGAGTCCGATTCGATCGCGTTAAGCCATGTGGTCAGATCGGTGTTTCGCGTCGGAGCTGACGAGCTGCTGACCATAAACGATAAGGGCCGACTGGCCCTGTGGGACGCGAAAAGGCTCGATGCACGCGATCTCAAGCCATTGCTGGAATTCGGACTCGAAGACGGTTTGAGAAGTTTCCTCGCCATCAGTCCAGACGGGCTATGGATCGCCGCGTCGAACGGCAAGGATATTGATCTGTGGCGCCGCAGCGAGAACCGAGCAGCGCCAAAGAAGCTAGTCGGCCACCGCGGTCCGGTCCGGTCATTGCGGTTCAGCTATGACAGCACTCGCCTGCTAAGCGCAAGCGACGACCGCACCGCGCTGATCTGGTCACTACTGGCGCCCGACAAGCCCGTCCCGCTGCAGGGCGGTCATACGGGCGCGGTATATACGGCGGCGTTCGACCGGACCGGCCAATGGGTAGTGACGGGCGGCGCTGACGGAACGATAGGCTTCTGGGACGCTACGCAGAGTCAGTCCACGCGCTTGATCGCGTTACTGCGCTGGCACGGCGAAGGTGTCAACACCGCCGAGTTCAGTCCTGACGGACGATCGATTCTCTCGGCGAGCGACGACGGCACCGTGAAACTGGGCCAGTGCGAAACATGCACGTTGCCGCTCGCTGACCTGAAGGCCAAGGTCCCGCAAATGGCCAAGTTGAGCAAAGACGATGGGCGCGAGCTGCAACGCGTGATGGGGCACTAACTGCAGGGGACAATAGCGGAGGGAAAGGGCCGTGTTCGGATTGTCATATGCCATGGGCTCGTCATGATCATGTCGACGCTGCTTGTAGTGTTCGGTGCGGCAAGCGCCAGGTGGCGGAAATTTGTGCGTTGCAGGTACTCGCCATCCAGCGAGGCAGTATGTTTTCTTGTCCCTTGACATCGGCTGGCTAATGGGCGTCCGCTTTCAGGCGGGACAAACGGCAGGAATGGGTCGACAGCTGACGGTCGATGGTATGCTCGACGCGATCAGGTCACCATGTTTCCACCCAAATGGGTTCGGCTCCGTGCCACCTCACGAGGTCTAGGTGATGAGCGCGAGGTTTCAGGAAGGCCAGGAAGCGCGCCCCGCGCCCACGGTGCGGGAAACAGGTTTCCCCTCCGCAGGTCGGTGCACAAACCTCTGACTGTTATTGGAGATGCGATCCGCGGTACCGTGCGCTGTGCTCGTCGTGTGCTGTGTCCCGTGCACGAGCACTCATCCGCCCGTTCAATAACCATCTGATTTGGGTGCAGTAATGCAGCTGAGGGTCTGACTAAGGGCGGAACTGGAACTGAAGAATTGACTACGATCACACGGGGGAAGGGCCACGCGTTAGTGTATGCGCATCATGGCTGCTGAGTCAGTATAAGGACTAGATTCATAAACGCCGACAAACGCATCCGCGACGCGGCTATTGTGGTGATGGACACAGTCCTCGCGCGGCCGCCTACGGTCAGTTCGAGCCGCTTAAAAACACTCAAACGGGAGGAGATCAACGCGAATGACTATCGGGACCCCGATCACCTCCGCACGCACCTTTGATGCCTTCATCGAGCGCTACGGCAATCGCTATCGGTCGCATTCAGCGACTCTGCGGTTTTTAGGCACGCGGAGGTCTCTGAAACCGATGAAAGTGGGGAGTGAGGAGAACAATTCTTGAACCATCGAGTGTGCTCATTCCAAACTGTCTCAACCGAGGGGTTCACCCCACTTTACTGTGCTAATTTTGTGCTGAAAATCTGCAGAATGGATCGAATTCTACAGAATCAATGGAATGTATAGAATCATCTCAAGTCCTTGTTAGCAAATAATAAACGGGGGAACCTTCGCAAAATCAAGCCATTGATACTTTCGTCTTTTTGAGCTTTTAAGGCGAGGGCCCTTTGATGAGAGAGACTGTTTAAGGAATGCGGGATGAGATAAGTGTTTGTCCGACGGTAAGTGGCCATTTTTTGATGGAGGCACCACTGGTTTTCATCCGCCCTCGCATTGCTTCCTCCCAAGCACTTCATCCAGGCTGGCCTGCACGCGCGGATCCGAGTTGCACGCACAGTCTTTTTAAGGTATTCCCCCTGACATTGCCGCCCAACTTCCGGAGTGACGACAGCCTTGGCACAAGCCAACGTGTTGCCAGTGTCGCCCCCCGCCTCTACACATTACCGCATGATGGTCTCCCACGATTGCTCCGGGAGAGGGCGGTCCATTTCCCATTTTCCCACCTTCCGTCCCAGCACAGTCCCATTTGATTGTCCGACGTGGGATCAGTCAGGGGCCGCGTCTATGGCGTCATTGGGAGGAGAAGATATCTGGCAAGCCATGAGAACTGATGCCTTACGACACGTGAAAGGAAGGACCGAGGCGAGCCGCCACCTCTTCCTCCGCTGCCTCGGAACACTCGGACGAGTAAAGCGTACGCATCAAGTCGTCAAACTGCTGTTTTCGTGCCAGTCTCTCCTCCGTCTCCGCGGGGATCCCCACGGCGCTCAACGCGTCCAGATATTCGCCCTGCCAAATCTGGAGCGCTTCGTGCTTCTTCGCTTCTCGTAGGCGCTCTCGTACGCGTGCCGCCACGATGCTCGCGTCTTCTCGGAGGTCTTGGAGGCCGATGACGATGGCCGTCAGACACGCAATCCGTCGGGCCTTGGGCCAGTCCTTCCCGTGGTCCAAATGGCAGTCAATCAGCAACAGGGCATGAGTCAGTTCTCGTTCGGGCCGACGATTGGCAGACGCCCCGACCGGCACGATTCGTCCTCCGCGCAGTGTTTGATACGTGGCACACCGGATTTTCTCTTCCTCCATTTTAAGCGCCGCTTGGCCGAGTCGAGGCCATTCTTCGGCGAGCCGCCGTTCTCGTGCGTCAGCGGCCGAAATCTTGCCCGCCCGGATTCCCCTCATGCGTCGTCGGAGCCGATTGGATGCTGCTGTGGCCGCACGCCTGATGTCTTTACTGCGCTGCTTCGGCGCAGGAATCGGCTGATGGAAGAGTCCATGGTTATCAATCACAGACAGGACGAACAGCACGTCCACAACGTCCGTGAGTCCGCGGGCTGCGATCGCCCGTTTCACCCGCTCGGCATGCCGCAATTCCGTCGGTGCATAGACCCATTTCTCCTCCGAGAGGAGCGGGTCTGTAGTGTCCGGCTTTGCATGCCCACTAATCTGCATTGACCTCGCTCCCCCTATCCCTGGTATGGAACAGGCTGGCGGTTATTGACATCGGATATGGCGGCTTGCGCGCGTTGCGCGAGGGAGAATCATCATGATGCCGGACGAAACACAAAGTCAAGGATTTCAGATTGAAACCGAACCGGAGACGTCTGCCGAGGTCCCATCCCCGGCTTCGAATACAATTCCGCAGACTGCCTCTGCAGAACATCTTCCCACCGCGTGTCGAGATTCCCTTCGCGCCCCCTCCGTCCCGGTGCCCCCCCAGAATTCTCCTCTAAGGCAGGCCAAGCCGCGGCGCAAGGGAGGACCGGGTCCCTTTCGACCACGGCGCATCGATCGTCTCATCCTCGGCTATTGCGCCCACGGTCCGACCGAAGTGTCCGGACTCAAGGGCGAGATCGCCAATGGGACCCTCTACCGACGCTTGGGAAAGCTGGTCAAATCCGGTGCCCTCAAACGAGTCGGACGCCGCTATCACACCACCGCCGTGGGGCAGCGCTGGTTGGCTGAGGAACTGGCCCATATCGAGTGGACCATTTTCGATCATCTGTACCCGCCCTTTGCCCACATCCCGACTCCCTATCATAAGGCGTTGCTCGAGTTGGTCTTGGCAGCGGCGGTAGTCCGTCAAGCCGGCCTCCATGCGGACCATCTCTGCGCCTTTGTCGTGATGGGCGGCACGTTACGCTGGAAGACGTCCTTGGGTCGCATGGCCTGCGCCACGCTCGGCGTCGATCCGAGCGTGAGTCTGATCGATCTGGCGTCGGAAGCCGGCCGATCGGTCTTTGTCCGACGGACCAGCGACGGACACCTGCGCTCGGAACGCAACGTGCTGTCGAGCCGACTCGTAATTTTTGACGACTTCCTGCAGGCCAGCGACGCGCTGCGGGCCGCCGTGGGGCCGTTTCTGAGCGGCCGACGCACGGTGCCGTATGAGAACGGGGTGATTGCAGTCGACTGCGTGACACTCCTCACGATGAATCCGCGGGCGAAGGCAACGCCGGAGCAACAAACGACCTTGAATCCCGCCCAACTGCGGCGAGCGATCGTCTGTAATGTCGACGCGGTCCCCATGCCGGACCTGTCACTGACCGGCCATCGTGCGGTGGAGGTCGCCTTGCAGCACGGCCCGCTCACACTGCCCGTGCTGCGAACCGACTTCCAAGAGCATCGGGCGGCCGTGGTGCAGGTGGTGCGTGACGTGGTCCGGCCAGAGATGCACGATCGGATCGATACCGAAATGCTGCGTATCCTCGCCGCGGGCATGCGCGGGTTCATTGATGATGACGAACGCGCGGTCCAGCAGACGCTCTACAACTTCGGCTTGATGCTTGAGACCCTCGGCTGGGCCCGTCCCGACTGGGTCACGACTGTAAGTGAATTTTCTCTCCTCCGCCCTCGACCCACCCCCATTAAGCCTCCACCCATTCAGCCCCCATCCACTCCCGACACGGAAGACGGACACGATCACATTCTGTTGAGGAGACGCATCATGACGACACCGAATTCAGACAGTGCCCCGTACATCCTTTCCGAGGAATCGCGCGCACGGCTCATCTTGATGGCCGCTGAAGAACGCATTTCCTTCACACAGGCGGCCGATGTGATCATCGACTCCTTTACCTGCTCCACGACATCGGTGGGGCGTGATCTACATGATCTGCACTCGATCTTGGAACTCAGTAAAGATCTCAAAGTACGGGAGCTCCCCGTGAAGTCGGTCAAACTGACACTGCAGCTCCTCGCCTATTTGAAGGAGCACCAGCTCAGTTTCGACGATTTCGAACCAGCCATCAGCCTACTCGCACGCCTGCACGAGTTCGGGCTCACCGCCCAGGCATCAGAGGTGACGCGCATCCTTGAAGTGGCCTGCGAGCTGGTCACGAGCGGCGTGCCCTCGAGTGAAGTGGAGCAGTGGCTCGCGCGACGGCCGAACGCATCACCTCAGTGAGGGATCAGTGACCACCACTCCTCCGGACCGACCGGATCAAGACCGTCCCTGCGTGCAGGATGGTGGCGTCGACGGCACGCTCCAAGTTCGGGTGCTGGGGGACCAGAGTCTCATTGCCGACGTGACGGGTCAGGACGGCCTCCCTGTCCTCGTGGACCAATCGCCGCCAAGCCTCGACCCTCAGGCGCTGCCGCCGTGGGAGGCGCCCGCAGACCCAGGCCCAGGGGGCCCGGGACGGCTTGACGCCTGGGTGGTGCCCCCGCATACTCCCTCCCGGCGAATCCATGGTCGTGGTCGGGGCCAGAAAGGCCGTGCCATGACGCAACCGTTAGGGGAACTGGTGGAGCAGTTTTGTCTGTACCAACTTAAACAGCGGGGCCGGACGAAAGGAGGCGTGGAGGCCACGCGGTGGGTGCTCGAGCGATTTCTTCGGTTCGTGCGGCAGCGCATCGGGCGGAATGCCCGAGTGACGGATCTGACGGGAGAGACCCTGCAACAGTGGATGGATGACATGGCGGCGAATGATCTCGCCTTGAGTACGATGCGCACGAGACAGGCCACGCTCTCCAGCCTCTGTGCCTGGCTGGTCAAGCGGGAGATCCTGACGACCAACCCCGTGGCCACGATGGATCGTCCCCCGCATCGGTCGGAACCGCCGGCCCAGGTCCCCAGTGGGGCCTTGATGGATGCACTCATCGCGGCAGCGCAACGGCGACAGCGCCCGCGCGATCTGGCCCTCTTTCTCATCCTGCGGTACTCCGGCATGCGGCGGGAATCCGTCGCGACTTTACGGGTCCGGCATCTCGATGCGACGTGGGGATTGCGCGGGGTCCTGGTGAAAGGGGGACGGACGCGAGACATTCCATTACCGGCCGCCGTCATGCAGTTCCTGTGGGCGTACGTCGAGCAAGTCTTGAGTCACCAGGGCGCAGCCCTCGATGCGGACACGCCGTTATTCTGGTCCAGCTGGGGGCGGCGCGGGATCGGCAAGGCGCGCCAGCCGATGACGGGCAAGAACATCTGGCGGCTCTGCAAAGTGTACGGCCGGATGATCGGCGCGCCGATGCTGAAGCCGCATGATTTGCGGCACGGGGTCGCGATGGAAGTCTACGAGCAGCACCATGATCTTGAAGAAGTCCGCGCGCTCTTAGGCCATGCCCGCATCGAGACCACGCAATGCTATGCGCGGATTCGGCCACCCCATTTGAAGCGCACGGTGGAATTCTACGAAGCACGCGCGAACCGATTGCTGAGCCTCACACTCACGGAGCAGAAAGCGGTTTAAGGAACATGCGGATGTTCCTTAAACCCGGAGGCAAAATACTTAACAAAAACAATGTGGTGGTCCCAACGGGATTTGAACCCGTGTTTAAGCCTTGAGAGGGCTCCGTCCTAGGCCAGGCTAGACGATGGGACCAGGCTATCAATGATGGGGAATCGACTGCGCACGATAGCACAGGGGCTTTTCACTTTTCAATTCCTACGATTCTGAGCAGTATTCAGACTTCTGCACCACTGGTTCACCCACGACTTGACAGAGACGGTAGTATAGCCTACCTTGCGAAAAACACGTGCAGCGAGCCTCTGGGAGATGGGATTCTTCGGTCGTCTGACGCTTCTTCTCATCGGCAAACTAATGGTGGAACATGAACAACCCGCTCCAAATCAAAACTATCGGCATCACAGA
>JAMQPH010000803.1 GCA_023717605.1 Pyrinomonadaceae bacterium | reverse complement strand
CCCTGTCCCCGCGTCAAGCTTGATTGCCATTCAGCGTAAGAGCGGGGACAGGGTCCGCCTTCCTGACTGCAAATTAGCCTCGGTCTGGTGAAAATGCTATCCATTAAGAGTTTGCGATGCCATTAACCTCATGCTCTAATCCGAGAAACTATCAAGCTCGATCCGGGAGATTCGTCATGAACATAACTGCAGCTCGGCGTTTGGAATTTGCCTTAGCTTGTTTGATTTCACTTCCGTTACTTTGCATCAACATACTCGCTCAGACTGGGACACCAACACCGCCGCCGACGCCCTCGCCCAGTCAACAAACACAGCCGGCTCCAACCCCATCAACGCCAGCGGCTAATCCTGCCGATGTCAGCTCAATAGACGCGATCCTGGCCGCTGTCTATGACGTGATCTCTGGACCTGCCGGAAAGAAACGCGACTGGGATCGAATGCGTTCGCTATTCATAACCGGCGCACGCCTTATTCCGACTGGCCCACGCCCGGGCAACAGTTACGGTTCTCGTGTTTTAACGGTTGAAGATTACGTGACTAGAGGCACCACCCTCTTCGAGAAGGAGGGGTTCTTTGAAAAGGAGATAGCGCGCAGGACGGAGTCCTTCGGGCAGATTGCTCACGTTTTCAGCACCTACGAAGCTCGCCACAGTCCAGACGATGGCAAGCCATTTATTCGCGGCATCAACAGCATTCAGTTGATGAACGATGGAAAGCGCTGGTGGATCGTGACCATCTTCTGGCAGGCCGAGGACGTACAGAATCCTCTGCCTGAGAAGTATCTGATTAAAGGCTGACGAGAGGGACGGTTTATAGAAAAACAAATACTATCCACAAAACCACACGAAAAGAGACGAAAGGGTCTGCTTAATTCGAGTTATTCGTGTTTTTCGTGGATCGTAGTTACTGCTGTTATTGCCCGTTTACCAGCTAAACAACCCGATAGATTTTCTTACGCTTTTGGATTACGCCGCCATGAGGAGAGCGAGCCACCCGCGGCGCCGCGCCTTTCGGCAACCATCTCGGCAAGAATCGCTAGCGCTACTTCTTCGGGAGTAACTGCGCCGATGTCCAGACCAACCGGAGCGTGCACCTTTCTCAACTTCTCTAAATCTGCAGCCGCTTCGCGCAACCGATCGAGGACGATGTTTGTGCGCCGCTTGCTCCCGATTAGTCCCACGTAATCCGCCTCAGTAGTAATCACGGCCCGCAGGCACTCCTCGTCCTCATTGTGACCGCGGGTCACTATTGCGACTGAAACGCCTCGACCGTTCCCAATCGCCTTCAGTACTGCATCGTTCCAATTAGCGGCGGCAATCAACTCAATGCGGTCGTCTGGAAAAAGATCGGGTACGACAAACTCGGCACGGTCATCAATGAGCGTGGCTCTGAAACCGGTGAGACTAGCCAGGCGAGCGAGTGCAGCGCCAACGTGGCCGGCACCGCAAATCACCAGGCGCGGCTCCGGATATAAGCGCTCGAACAAAATCTTCGCTTCGGCCCACTCGGTTAGCTCAGGAGCAAAGTCCCGGACTTGAAATAGATGGGCGTCGTCTCGAACTGCCAGGAATTCAGTCGCCCGTCGCGCAACCGCTTTATCGAGGGTCACATCGCCGAAGCTGCCAACCGCAGGGCCCGATTCTGGAACAAGAATCTTGGCACCGACATTTCTGGGACCAGTGGTTAGCGTGGCGAGCGCCGAGGTCGAGCCTTCGTCCAACACGCGTTCAATCGCCTTGAGGAGAAGCGCGGTTGGCGGTTCGTTTGGCTCCGGCATTCGGTTGGTTAGACGGGAGGGCTACTTAGCAGATGTCGCAGGTGGCGTAGTTGTCCCAGGAGCCCCAGGTGTCTTGGCGAGGCCAACTACAGTGGCAGCGCGGCGAAGCAGCCACAATGGCCCAACCAACAAGTACACAGGGTTCCTGAAAAACGCCGGTTGATTGCCTTCAATTGCATGACCAACAAATTGCAGAATCCAACCTACGACGAATAGCGTCGCTGCCCAGCGCCAATTAAAGAAGAACAGCGGCAGCGAAACCACGATCATTGGAATCCCAATGCTGTGGCAGAGTCTATTCAGCGGGTGCTGATGCTTTGCTCGGTAATTTTGGAGAAGGGACTCCGACATTTTCATCTTTTGGAAACGTTGACTGACTTACCAGGTTCAAAAACATTTTCCATATGTCATTTGACATTTCTCATTT
>JAMQPH010000800.1 GCA_023717605.1 Pyrinomonadaceae bacterium | reverse complement strand
TCGCATCCGTTTCTTTCTCGCCTGCTCGAGGGCGGCAAGATGATCCGTTACGGCGCCAAGACAATCGTTGCCGGTGGCTACTTCGCTATGCCAAGGATCTACGCCGACGGGGTGTTACTGGTCGGCGATTGCGCTGGGTTTCTCAACTCTCAACGACTCAAAGGAATTCACTCCGCGATCAAGAGCGGCATGCTGGCTGCGGAAGCCATATTCGAGGCACTCTTGGCTGGAGATTTCTCCGCGCGACAGCTGCAACGCTATGAACAACTCGTCAATCAGAGTTGGATCATGCCGGAGCTGCGGAAGGTCAGAAACTTTCATGCGGGCTTCAAGCATGGACGTTGGCTGGGATTAGTAAACACCGGCCTGCAGTTCATTACCGGGGGACGGGCCTGGGGGATTCTCGATCGAGCGAAAGCAGAGCCTGGACATGAAGTGATGAAGAAGCTGTCAGCTTACGCATATCACGGCGATAACATTGAACAGCGTTACAATGGACTTCGATTCGACGGCAAGACGACATTCAACAAGCTTACCGACGTCTACCATGCCGCAGTTGGGCACGACGAAGACCAGCCCGCACATCTGCACGTTTTGGATACAAACATCTGCTCGACGCGTTGTGCTGAAGAATATGGCAACCCCTGCCAGCGGTTTTGTCCGGCGGCGGTTTACGAGATGGTTGACGACGGAACAAACGGCAGGCGCAAACTTCAGATCAACTTCTCAAACTGCGTCCACTGCAAGACTTGCGACATCATGGATCCCTACCAGATTATCAATTGGGTAACTCCAGAAGGCGGTGGCGGTCCGGACTACAAAGGAATGTAAGGCTGACAGCTGGCCGCGGAAGGGAATTGACAGTAATCAGAGACACATATGATTAGGGTGCTTAGCTATCTCACACGCACCAAGGAGCGCCAAGATTGTAATGTCCCACCAACTACCCGTTGGTGGATTGTCGTAGCTGCGCGGCTGCGAGCACTCAACTCACAGAACCGCTTGCCGTAGCCAGCGGATGCTAGCTCTCAACATTATCGAAACTTGCTCAAAACCCGACTATCGTAAAACTCGGTCGGGCATATAGGCAATCAGATCAGATCAACCGCTTTTCAGTCATAGATGTCACTTGCTGCCGCGGCGAACCGACGGACTTGCTTATTTACTCAAAAACCCGCCCCTCTCACGGTTAATGCTAACGTGAGTGCTAGCATCCGCTGGCTACGGCAAGCGGTTCTGTGACTTGAGTGCTCGTATCCTGGCTAAGGTAAGCGGGCCCGCTGCGGCCCCCGTCCTAGCCTAGCAAATTCGCCGTTGCTCCGGAGAACTACTCAAGAAGCTCTTTCTCTTATTTTTTCACAGCTTCGACTGGCCGCTCCAGTCTCTGCGTCGTTGCGTTAGTAATTAAGCTTCAGGGCGAATTGAATGAGTCGCGGGTTGTTGCTGGTCGAGATGATGCGGCCGAAATCGCCAGGATCAATGATTCGTCCCGTGTTCGGATCAATACTGCCGCCCGATGAAGCGACTGCGTTGAGGTTGTTTATCGGATTGGCGAAGTTGACTTGATTGAATAGGTTGAAGAACTCGGCACGAAACTCGATATTCTTTGATTCACTAATCGGGAAGCGCTTGATGATCGAGAAGTCCACATTGTTTTGTCGAGGCCCGCGAAGGACATTGCGTCCAACGTTACCGAAATCAGTTCCTGTCGCGCTCGCGGTTGCAGTTCCGTTTGAACTTGGGATCAATTGACCGGCCAATACGATGGGCCGCGCAAACGCGAACGGGTTGAAGAAGTAACCTGCCGGAATATTGCTGCTCGCGGTGAAGCTGGTAGCACCAGGCGTCCAGTTTGGCCGCGTGAGAGCATTCGCGCCATTCAGTCCATAAAACGATCCTGCGCCTGAGTCCACAATGTCAACGGGTAGACCAGACATCGCGGTGATGATCCCTGCCAGCCGCCAATTGGAAAACAGTAACCGTCCAGCGGTTGATCTCGCAGCCAAAACTGGATGGGGCATGTCCCATAGATAGCTCATAACAAATCGATGGGTGCGGTCGAAGTCTGACACGCCACGGTTAACGCGATTATCAAGGTGGTTGCCAAGGATTGGGCTCGAATCGAACACCTCCCCCACACTGGCACTCCCACCCGAGGCGTTATCAAGAGACTTTCCATGAGTGTACGAGGCTAGCAGTTGAAACCCATTTGAAAGCCGCTTGATCAGACTTATCTGCAGTGAATTGTAGGTTGACTGAGCGTTAGACTGTTTCTGACTGAAGGCATTAATCTCGACCCCCTGAAAGGGCGCTCGCAGTTGTGCGTTCGCTGGCGTATTAGTCGTGATCGTCGCTCCAGTGACCTCGTTGATGATCGGATGCTGCGGACTGGCGAGCGGTGCCTGGTTGATGGCAACTTGGCGCAGCAGGCTCTTGCCGCGCGTGCCGACATAGGCAACTTCCACGCTCAAGTCTTGGGCGATTGCGTATTGCGCGCTGGCATTGTACTGATAGAAGTACGGTGTGCGCAGACTCCGGTCGAAGACTCCGCCAGATAGCGCAACGCCCGGAACAAAGGTTGGGAAGCTGTTTTGCGGCGGTGCAGCAAAGTATGGGTCCCCTAGCGGCGGGCGATCTCTCGTGCCTACTATGTTTGTCGGCGGTACTCCTATGGAATCCCCAATGTAAAAAGTCGAGGCGCGCGAATAAAAGACTCCAAATCCAGAACGCACAACTAGCAAGCCTGAGTTGAGTGCTGAATATGCAAAGCCAATGCGCGGTGCAAAGTTGTCGGGATCAATACTAGTAACCACACGCTTGCCGACGTTCGGTACATCCGGCAGATCGTATTGAGGAATCACATTTCCCGCCTGAACGAAACCTCCAGTGGGGGGACCAACAGGAAGTCCATCATTGCCTACCAGCATTCGCGGTGTGTAAAGCGACGGGTCGAACGTCGATATGCGCCCTCGCGTGTCATAGAACGGCGGGTCCAGCTCGTATTGCACGCCAAGGTTGAGTGTCAGCTTCGATGAAACCTTCCAATCATCCTGAAGGAAGAAGTTGTAATCGGTTGTTCTTAGACTGACGCTTTTAATCCCGGAGCCAAATCGCGACGAGGAAGTGAGGCCTATTAGAAAATTGTTGAAATTCAAGAAATCTATCTGACCGCGAGTGTTTGCGTTCCTCGTTAAATTGCGCTGATAGTACCTAGCTTCGGCGCCGGCGCGAATCGTCTGTTTGCCCCACGTGATCGAAAGAACGTCAGCAGCAGTTACCGAAGGATCAGTGCCTTGCAAATCGGCTCTATTGGGCGAGGTGCCGACAGTAACCGCTCCGGCATCACGTCCGATACGAATCGTGCCCAGCCCCGGAAAGGCATCGGCGTTGACTCTGCGGATTCCGATCTCGGAATCGTTCACTGGCTCCTGTGGCAACACGTCCTCCCGAATGAAGTTGTAGCCAAAGCGCGCCTCGTTGACGGCCTTCGAGCTGAAACTATGTACGTCCTGTATAGAGATCAAGCGGTTGTTACTCTCTATATCGGCACCAAAGCCGGGCACGTTGCCCCCATTTGGGACTAGCGCGATACTCGACGGCGCGTTCGAGAAAAAACATTTCACCGCAAGCCAGTTCCGTTCGCTTATTCGATAGTCAATGTTCGTGTTGAACTGGTCCTCACGGAAACCGGAAATGGCCGATCCAGAATACCGTCCGTTAACCTGCGGTGTTGGAATCAGGAATCGACCGTCGTGTAGCTTCACGTTCAAGAGTGACAGTGCTATGGGGTTGATGGCACTCGCGAACTGTCCATTTGGGAGAACTGGTCTGAAGGTGTTCCGCAACGTTGCCTCCGACCGGTCATCAGTTAGACGTGATGCGATCAAGACGCTGGACGAGAGACTGTTAGGCGATGCACCGTTACGCTCACGCGTTCCTTGATAGGAAATAAAGAAGAATGTCCTGCCTCTCCTGATCGAACCACCCAGTAGACCCCCGAAGACATTACGGTTGAGCTCTGGTCGGTTCCCGCCCGCCGCTTTCAGAAACGGATTGTTGGCGTTAAGCGCGTTATTACGGAAGTACTCGTAGGCAGCTCCATGAAAATCATTTGTACCGCTCTTGGTGATGACCTGAACGTTGCCGCCGCCTGAGCGGCCGAAAGTGGCATCATAGAGCGAAGTCTGCACTTTGAATTCCTGGATGGTCTCTGGTGCTGGAACCGCTAGCCAGTATGCGTTATTGCTGCCGATGTTGTTGGCATCCACTCCATTGATTTGCATACTGTTCTGTGTCACACGCGCGCCATTGACCGAGATATGCTGCGAATTGCGACCTACGGCAGTGTTGTCGGCGAGAGAAACAGCCGTGCCCGGCGAGAGTGCCAGAATTTGCGTGAAGTTGCGGGTCGCCAGCGGTAGCTCTGAAACGGTATGCGAGTCAACCACCCGACCAAGCTGTGGACCGGTATTCTGAATCAGCGGCGAAGTGTTGATCTTGACAGATTCTTGAATCGTCCCAACTTCCAGTTGCGCATCTACTGAAGTGGTATCAGTAATTGTCACGGTGAGGTTGTCAATTTGGGCCGTTGGGAAACCATTGGCTTTGACGATTACTGTGTAGATGCCAGGCGGTAGCGAAGGCATCGCGTAATAGCCCTCCCTATCTGTCGTGACGTGTCGCTCATCACCATTGCCACTACTAATGACGGTTACCTGTGCTCCAACGATGCCCGCGCCTCGTTCATCCTGGACCGTCCCAGCAATGCGGCCCATTGTCGGGGTTTGAGCAAGCGCGCCAAGAGAAGGCGGAAGAAAGGCAATGGATAAAAGGAGAGCTGGTGCTTTTCTGGCAAGCATGGACTGTCCTTGAGTCTGATCAAAGGTTCAAGGTCCAAACCCGAAATCTATTGTTGCGACTGGCACTGTGGGCTAGAGACTTTTAACCCTTTCATGGCGCGAGGCCCTTGCGCCGCGCAAGTTCTGTGAACCTAGGATCTGAACGAAGACTATCGAACATAAATCCAATTGCGAGAAAAGGTGGCCCGGAACGATCCTTATAAAAGTCCCCCAGTGATTTGAAAGCTTGATCCTTCTCGCCAAGACCTGTATAGATGATCGCAAAAACTATAAGGTGCGATATAACGTTGCTCTGCTAGCTTGCTCAACTGCTCGAGCATCTTCCGCGCCTCCCCCCGCTTTCCTGACACGGCATAAGCATATGCGAGCGCTGCAAAGCTTGGGGGTCTTTGGTCATCGAGAGATCTGGCTTTTTGAAATTCTGCAATACCCTCGTCATACATTCCCTTTGCCACGTAAGCCCACCCGAGAAAGCTGTGCGTCGGGGCGTGGTTCGGGTCCATCTCGATCGCCTTTCGCAATAGTTCGATCGCTTGATCATACCGGCGCCCATTGAAACACCGGATTCCTACAGCCGCGATTGCGAATGGCGAAAGTGGATCAATTTCCAGCATTCGTTTCGCCTCTGCGATTGCTTCATCATTCTTCCCTATCGTTTCCAGATACCTGGCGTAGTACCAGTGGGCCGGTGGAGAGTTTGGATCTAACTCAATAGCACGTTTCAATTCTCTCTCGGCCGCCGACCAGTCGTCCTCATCCTGCCTAATAGCTCCCAGTATTGAGTGAGCTTCGGGGAGTGCGTCGTCGAGTTCGAGTGCCTTCAGCAATGCTGCCCGCGCTTTCGGTCTGGCCTCCTTTGGAGGAAACAAGGAAGACTGCGAGGAAAAATCCCAGTAGGCCGTTGCCAACCCGACATAAGCCGGAGCGTAGCCGGGGTCTACTTTGATGGCTTGCTCGAAGTATTCAATGCCTTTCTTCACTCCCGCGTCTGTTCTCGTGTCAAAGTAATAACGGCCCTGAAGATAGGCCTGATAGGCTTCTGCATTTTCGGTATAACGTTTCGCAAGCTTCTCTCTCTCCTGGGCCGTCAACCGCAGCCGCAACTTCTCGGAGATCTCCCGAGAAATCTCTTGCTGGACCTCAAGCACGTCTGCCAGCTTGCCGTCATACTGCCGGCTCCATAAGTGCCTGTTGTCTCGCACGTCCACTAGCTCTGTGTAGATAGAGAGACTGTCACCCTGTTTAACCAATCGGCCAATAACTACCGCGCTCACATTTAGTTCGTATCCTGCCACTTGTATGTCTGTTTGTCGTCCCTTGTAACGAGAGACAGAGTTAAACGGTATCACTCTGAGATTCGGCAACTGTGAAAGATTGTCGATGATGCTATAGCTGATCCCTTCTGAGAGATATTCCGTGTTGGGATCAGAGTTTATGTTGGCAAATGGCAATACAGCGACTGAACCTATTGCCTCGCCGACCTTGGCGGGGTAGAAGAAATAGGAACCGGCGGCGACTGCAATGACAAAGATTGCTGCAGCAAGGACCGCGCCTGGCTTGTGGCGATTAATCGAGCGGAGAATATACGCCGAACGTGGCACTTCACCGGTCGGAATGGTTGGCTCATCGACAGAGTGAATGACTCCATTACCGCTCACCCCATTCTCTTCGACGACAATCTGCGCTCTGATGCCATCTGCCACCATCGATTCAGCGCTTTCACCCTGAGACTCCCTGACTTCTGCGATAAATCGGTAGCCGCGTTTCGGCACCGTCTCGATGTATCGATCACCGTTTGAGTTCTCGCCCAGGGCGGCTCGCAGCGTTGAGATATTCCGTGTGAGGTTTCCTTCTTCGACAAAGCTATCGGGCCAAACGGCCTTGAGCAACTCATCCTTCCCCAGCATGTGTCCACTGTTCTGAACGAGTAAATGAAGCAGTTCATAGACCTTGGGCGTAAGTGGCACGGCTTTTCCGCCGCGCAACAGTTGGTGCTCTGCCGTGTCTAGTCGGAACGGTCCGAACTCATAAATAGGGGAGCAAATGGTTTTCTGAATTGTTTCCGAACTCTTTCCGGGAACTTTCCGAGTTCTCGAAGGACTAGTGAAGCGCGCTCAGAGTATTGTCCGCCGCATGGTGAACAAAAAGTGGGCGTGGAATCCAGGTTCACCGGCTTGAATGGGGCTCATTCTAACGCAATGCATAGGCTGGAACAAGTTAACTAAGCGCAAGGGAAGATGAACAGGCGATAGAGATCGCCGCTCACACCCCTAGGCTTGTGGCGGACCCTAAACACCAGGGCTCTGATACTAAGTTTAATTGACTGAACCGCTTATCAAAGCCGCATTCATTGGGCCACGTTAATGTCGGCACTGGCTGACAATCGGCGGGACCGCAACCATCAATCACCGCTTCTACTTAAGGAGAGTCACCCATGTTATTAGAAAAGAAAACAACCAATCGCAACCTAAGGGCGCAGTTAGCTGTGATCTTGCTCGTTGCAGTCCTAATTTTACCCGCTACAGTCCGCGCGGACGGCGTCACCGAATGGAATGAAAGCGCAACTACCGCGGCAGTCGCCGCCGCCGTGACCGGCCCACGCCATACGCGTGTTTTTGCCATGACTCACGCAGCCATTCACGACGCCCTCAATGCCATCGACCGTCGGTACAAACCTTACGCCTTGGATCTGCAAGCAGACCCCAATGCCTCGCCTGAGGCCGCTGTGGCCGCGGCAGCGCATGACGTGCTGGTCCATGAAATTCCGACCCAACAAGCGTTTTTCGATGCGAAGTACGCTGCCTCGCTGGCCAGCATTCCCGACGGCGCTCCCAAGACCAATGGGATTGCCATTGGACAGGCCGCGGCTGCTTCGATCATCGCCTTGCGCAGCGCCGACGGCTCAACTGCACCAATGCCCTACACGCCGGGCACTGGGCTCGGAGTTTGGCAACCGACGCCGCCTGCGTTCCTCGCGGCGAACGTGCCCGGATGGGGCAATGTCACTCCTTTCACACTAAGGAGTGGCTCGCAGTTCCGCCCCCGACCGCCCGCATTCTTCGACCTTGCTCGCCGCAAATACGCCAGGGAATACAATGAGGTCAAGATGATCGGCGACGTGAACAGCACTACGCGCACCGCCGAGCAGAGCGAGATCGCCAGGTTCTGGTACGAGGGTTCAGGCCTGGGGTGGAATCGAATCGCCAGAATCGTGTCAACGCAGCAAGGTCTCGATCTTTGGGAAAACGCGCGACTGTTTGGCCTCGTCAACTTCGCGATGGCGGATGGCTTCATCGCCGGATTCGAAGCTAAATACTTTTACAACTTCTGGCGTCCAGTTACCGCCATTCGCGTAGGAGACACGGACGGCAACGATCAGACGCTTGGCGATCCAGCGTGGACATCATTTCTAATAACTCCAAACATTCCCGATTATCCGTCCACCCATAGCGTGCTGGGTGCCGCCGCAGCCGAGGTGCTAGCGAGATTCTTCGACGAGGACGACGACGATTTTTCCTTTGACACTACGAGCGGCAATCCGTTTCCAGGCATCACCCGTTCCTTCGCAAGCTTCTCGCAGGCAGCGCAAGAAAACGCCGACTCGCGTGTTTACGCGGGAATCCATTTTCGTACGGCATGCACGGATGGGTTAGAGCAGGGCAGGAGGGTGGGTCGCGTCGCGTTTAAGCGCTTCCTAAAGCCGGTGAGAAGTCATGACAACGACGATGACGACGATGACAATTGAAGTAGTCAAGACCTACGGCATGACGACAGCGTCTACGTGAGCAACAAAAATTTCTCACTATTCGCTGTCGTAGCCTTATTCTTCGTTATCTTCGTCGGTAACCGTAAAGTTCACCTTGCCGCGCATGACCTCTTCCAGGGCGATGCGGGTGGGCTTGTGCTTCACGGGATCTATTTCGATGCGCGGGCGGGCGCCGCGCTGTAACTGCTTGCTTCTCTTAGCGGCAAGAATAATGAGCCGGTACTTGGAATCGACTTCCGGCGCCTGAATCTCATTTAAGGCATCTTCTAGATCTGTGTTAGTTGTTGGCATGATGGCTGATGTTCCTCCAGTTAGGGTTCATTCAAAATTAGTCAGTTTATTACTGCTTCATCTTTCAGCATTAAGAGCGGAGCTTGGTACTGGTGCAGTTTCAAAATCGCTGATGAGGTTTCTAGCACTCCTACAGAACCGCGAGCGGTAGCGACCGGATGCTAGATTCATCGTACAGATTGCGGTTCTATTGGTCGTCGAGTGTCGGATCCGGTCGCTACCGCTCGCGGTTCTGTAGTGGAGTGACCTTACTCAACTAGTCAAACTGCATCAGTAACGAAGCGCGTTGCGGAGCTTTGGACTCGCGTCCGTCAGTTTCGTAATTCAGCTTAAGAAAAACTCTCTATTACTCGCTTGATCTGTGGCTCCTGGCGGGCTCGGCGCGTTCGCTCCGCCTCGATTATGCAGCTTAGTTGTCCGGCAGCCCTTTCCACCTGATCATTGATGATCACGTAGTCAAACGCTCTGTAATCCTTCAGTTCCGCGGGCGCGTGTCTCAGTCGCAGCTCCAGCTCCTCGGGTGAGTCGGTTCCTCGATCTATTAACCGCTGCCGCAATATCTCAACCGATGGCGGCAAGATGAAAATGCTCACCGAATCTGTGACTAACTCACGCACGCTGGCTGCCCCTTGCACGTCCACTTCGAGAATGATGTCTCGTCCTTCAAATACTTCACGAGAAACCTGATGGCGGCTGGTTCCGTAGAGCTTGCCGTGTACAGTCGCCCATTCCAGAAATTCACCGGCTTCGACCATCGCATGAAACTTCTCCGGCGTCACGAAGAAGTATTCGCGTCCTTTAACTTCCCCATTACGCGGTGCCCGAGTCGTATATGAAACAGAGTAACTAAGATTGAGCACCTGCTTCAACACCCGTTGAATGAGCGTGCCCTTGCCGCCGCCCGAAGGAGAGCTCACAACGAAGAGAATACCGCGCGTTCGCTCCTCCGGAGCTACTGTGTCTGGTCGTTCAAGCTCTTCTTGTTTACTCGACATTCTGGACCTGTTCGCGCAGTTTCTCCACCTCAGCCTTGATGCCGAGCGCGGCCTCTTTGATTGAAAGCTCGGTTGATTTCGACAGCGTCGTATTTGCTTCCCGATTCAGTTCCTGCAGCAGAAAGTCGAGCATCTTACCTGTCTCGCTCGGGGAATCAAGCGCCTCGCGAAATTGGATCAGATGACTGCGAAGGCGAACCATCTCTTCACTGACATCGCTCCGGTCAGCCAGATAGGCGACTTCCTGAGCCATTCGTGCAGGATCAACCTCAACCAGCTGGCTTTCTCGATTAAACAGCTCCCCAATCCGCTTTTGCAGGCGCTCCCGATAGGTCTCAACCAATCCACTCGCTGCAGCTTCAATGACCGGAACCAGGGCTTCGATGTTGTCGACCCGTTCCCGCATCTCTTTGCGCAGAGTCTCGCCCTCCTGTGCACGCATTCTCTCAAGCTCCGCAAGTCCCTCGTCGAGGGCGCGCTCGATGCCGGCAATCATGCTTTCGCTGAGTCCGTCGCGCGCGGCTTGCAGCGCTCCCGGAAGCCGGGCCAGCACATTAATGTCCAGATCGCCCGCGATCCCAAACTCCTGTTGCATTTCTCTCAGGGCATTTACATAACCGGTGATCAGCGGCCGGTTTAATTCGTAGGCAATCTGGGACGTGCGCTCGAACGTGATGGTCACATCAACCCGACCGCGCGAAAGCCGGGAACTGATGCGTCGTTTGATCTGTCCTTCCAGCGGTGAGAGGTCTCCTCCGAGGCGTAGATGCACATCGAGAAACCGGTTGTTAACCGTTTTCAAATCCACGGACACGGAGAAATCATCTCCAGTCGCGGAGCCACGCCCATATCCCGTCATTGATTTCATGGTTTTTTTTGGTCAGTTGTCAGTTGTTCGTTGTGAAATTGTACTTTGTGCTTTGTACTTTGTGCTTTGTACTTTGTGCTTTGTACTTTGTGCTTTGTTCTTAGTACTTCGTGTTCTGTAGCTCTCGGGGTTCTATGAGAAATGCAAAGTACAAAGTACCAAGCACAAAGTTCAAAGCTCATCACATTGGATCCGAGTCACAACTGACTACGGACAACTGACTACGGACTGCTAATTGATAGCTCTTCTTCTTCGTCCGCAAACTGAAGCTCATAGAGCTTCTTGTACTGCCCCCCACGAGCCAGCAACGCCGTGTGGGTTCCCATTTCGATAATCCGACCTCCATCCATCACGACAATGGTGTCAGCGCGACGGACGGTAGAAAGGCGGTGCGCAATCACTATGGTGGTGCGGTTCCGAACCAGATTAGCTATCGCACGTTGCACGTAGCGTTCGGATTCTGCGTCCAGGGCTGAGGTGGCCTCGTCCAAAATCAGGAGCGGCGCATCGACCAGGAGTGAGCGCGCGATGGCCAGGCGTTGACGTTGCCCGCCAGAGAGAAAAACTCCTCGCTCGCCGACAATCGTTTGGTAGCCGCGCGGCAGTTCCATAATGAAGTCGTGCGCGAAAGCTATGCGAGCAGCTTCTTCGATTTCATCCTGGCTGGCTTCAGGTCTGCCGTAGGCGATGTTGTGGAGTACCGTGTCATTGAAGAGCACAGTTTCCTGAGTGACCAGCGCAATTTGACGTCTCAAGCTTAGGAGCGTCACTGCGCGTAGATCGATCCCGTCCCAAAGCACCCTGCCGGAAAGCGGATCATGAAAGCGGGGAAAGAGCTTTGTGAGCGTGGATTTGCCGCCCCCTGACTCACCAACGAGCGCAACCATTGCGCCAGCGGGAATCTTAAGATCTATGTTGTGCAATACCGGGCGTCCCTCATTTGCGTAACCAAACGAGACATTTTGTAGTTCGATACCGTGCTTGAGTGGTGGGAGTTCAGTGGCATTCTCATCCTCGGGAATCTCTGCATGCTCGTCCATTACTTCCCAAACGTGATGCGCCGCGGCCAGGGCCTGCTCCATGCTGTTTTGCAGTCGCGAAAGTTTGCGCATCGGGTCGTAGCTACGGAAGAGAAAGAACAGGAAGGTCAGGAACTGGGCCGCATTCATGCGTCCGGCGATGATCTCACGCTGACCAAAAAAGAGCAGAAAGACGACGAAGACCACCCCCACCATTTCAATAGTTGGCGGGGCAAATCCGGAAATGCTGGCAGTGCGCAGATTCGCTCGGACAATCCTCCTGGCCACGCTGGTGAAACGAGCAGATTCCCGCGCCTCCGCGCGATATGCCTTAACAATACTTTGATTGGACAGTGCTTCCTGCGCCGTGTCGGTGAGCTCTTTGTTTCCTTCAAAGCTTTCGCGAGCGAGATTACGGAGCCTGGTGCCAAACTTAGCAGTAAGCACGGCAATGATTGGTGCAATTGTTAACGAACCCAACGTCAGTCGCCAACTGTAATAGAAGGACGCGGAGAGAAACGCTATCAGGGTGAAACTCTCGCGCAGCATGTCTCGGATCGTGCCGGTGACTGCAGTCTCTATGGCCGCCGCACTGGAAACGAGCCGCGAGACCAGGTAGTTGGTCCGGTGGCGCTCGAAAAAACTCGCGGATTGAGAAAGCAAATGACTGTAGAGATCCTGGCGCAGTTTCAGGACGGCAGCCTGCCCAATACGCGCCATTAGATAGGTGGAAAAGTACTCGGCAATTCCCTTGGTAAAGGTGAATGCCAACAGCAAGATCGAGATAATCTTCCAGGCTTCCAGACCCGATTGAGGGATGATGTGCTGCAAACCGAAGAGCGTCGGAGTTCGCTCACCTCCGCCCTGCGCAAAGGCTTGATCAAATATGGGGACGATCAGTGCTCCGATCGCGCTTTCCAGCACGCCTACAATCAGCATCGCAATAGTTGCAAGAGTGAAAATGCCCCAGTGAGGTCGTAGGTATTTGAGCAGTCGTCTCAGATCGTGCATTGCTGGTTGTGAAACTCTCTGATCCGCAGGGAAAGGAAGGTTAAATACGGCTGCGAAACTAAAGGAGCAACTATACTTACCCTTACTTAACTGCGTCAAGGCGCGGCCATTTTGGGTTGCGTTTTGGTTAGATTCGGGAAGTTCAGAGTTCAAGCTTCAAGCTTGCCGTTTCAGAACCACAAACTAAAGTTTGAACTCTGAACTGCCCGAATCTAACTGACGAGGACCGCATTTTGATCGCCCTTGGCCCTCCTCGCCCTCGTCACAATCGCAACCTTTGTCGATTGCTAACAGCGAACTGGGTTATAATTCGATTTCTTTTTTGAATCAAATCAAACAGCTACAGGTCACTAGTATTGGAACAACAACAACAAGCAGCCATCAAATACGCCGGCAAACGTCTTCTGATCGTTGACGACGACGCCGATATGCGGCTCCTGTTGGCGGAGTATTTTCGCCGCCTGGGATTTCAGGTTGAAGAGCGGGAAAGTGGCGCGGCCGCGCTGGAGCCGGCGGTAGGCGGGCGGTTTGACTGCTTTATCCTTGATGTGTCCATGCCCGGGATGTCCGGCTTCGAACTGTTGAAGCGCGTTAGAAGCCGCGGGGTCCAAACTCCGGCCCTTTTTCTAACCGCCCACGATGCCCTCGATTACAAGGTCGCCGGTTTCGAGGCCGGCGCCGACGATTATCTCGCAAAGCCTTTCAGCCCACGTGAACTGGAATACCGCGTTGATGCGCTACTCAGGCGCTCTGGTACGGTTCCGGAAACTAAGGACGGCGAGCGCATAGAAGTGGGAGACTTGATCATAGACAAGCGCCGCCACGAGGTCAGCAGAGAGGGTGAGCGTATTGACCTTACACCGCTCGAATTCCAGATTCTCGAGTTGTTGGCCTCTGAACCCGGCCGCGCCTGGTCCAGGAATGCCCTATTGGACCACGTCTGGAGCACCGACTACGAAGGCTATCAGCGTAACATTGACCCTCACATCAATCGCTTGAGAAAAAAACTAGAAACTGATCCGAAGAACCCTCGATACGTGCTGACTGTCCGTGGCGTCGGATACAAGCTTAACGAAGCGCCGTGAGTATGAGTCTATTTGTTGCCCCATGCCTATCCTCCCAATCCCTCAAAATCGGTCCTGAGTTTCTCAGATCAAAACTTGCCAGGGTGAGTCTGGTACTCACCTTTTTGCTCTCTGCATGTGCCCTTCTGTCCCAGGGCCAGAACCTGCCAAAGACTAGCACCGCAGTTTTTTTTTCTCGCATTCAATGGAGTCCACAACCGGGTGTGCGACGGTACCGGCTACAAATAGCCCTTGACGAACGTTTCAACGATGTGATGTTTGACGGAGTAGTTAGCGGGCATGAATACGTTCCTCGCGATTTACCGCCCGGTCGCTACCATTGGCGAGTTGCATCAGCCGACTCTCAGGGTCACGGTTTCTTCAACGTTGCGCAGTTAGAGGTGAGAGCGCCGTCAACTGGCAACGCTGCCATTCCCGGCTGGGTGGCTACCACTGGCGAAGTCTCTTCTCCGATGAGCGCACAACTTCGCGCCGGTCGTGATGTGGATTTTCTTGCTACAAACTCTACCGGAACTGTCTACGCCCTCGACAGCGCGCTCGGTATGGCGCTTTGGACAGCGCGCTACAACTTGTCAGCAGAGCCCGCCAGATCGGGTGTCAGGCAGTTCGTCCCTCTGGTTTTGCAAGCTTCTAACAATACGACTTTGGTAGTCGTTGCTTTTGACAGGGGGCTGCGCGCCCTCGAAGGGGTTAGCGGAAGAGAAGTCTGGCAAATGGACGGGCCAGAAGGAATGGTGGGGGGCGTGACAGCGAGCCTGGACGACAAGCCTGGGCCGGAGATCTACTTAACCGAGGACAAGACAAATAAGCTACTTTGCCTGGATGCTCAGACGGGCCGAATAGAGACGGAGGTCAAGCTGAGTGGCCGGCCAGTTGGTCCACCAGTCCCGCTGAATACTAAAACCGTGCGCCGCCTTCTGGTGCCCTTGCAAGGTAATGTGATTGAGGTGCGCGGGGTGGATGGAACGCTTGTTCAGTCCGTTCGACTGGGTAGTGAGCTAACAACCGCTCCGGTAACGGTTGAAACATCGCGGGGCGTACTGATGATCGCAGGTACGAAGGAAGGATTAATGGCTTTCGAGACATCTGGATTCCAGTCCGTTGGTCGAACATCGTTCGGTAGCGGCCACTACCCGGCGGGCTCTCTCACTATCCTCGATATCGATGGCGACAAGTCGCCGGACCGGGTACTTTTGATTACAAATCTGGGGCGCGTCGCAGCCGTTAATCCTTCCGATGGCAGGATCAGTTGGTCAGCTGACGGGTTTAGTCCGACTGCTTCGATGACCTTTGGCGATCTTAATGGTGACGGATTGCTAGACGTAGTGGCGCCGGATAACCAAAATTTCGCTGTCGGACTCTCGGGCAATAGTGGCGCGCGAATTTGGGAGAGTCCCGAGGCAGGGCGCAATAGCCTATCAATGAGGTCGCTGACATCTGCGAAAAAGCTTGCCGCCGCAACCCTGAAGGACGGCAGGATAATTGTGGTCGGCAATGACCCCTCAGCCTCCGGTTTGAGAGCGGTGGAACTCAAGAAGGGTTCAGCCAGGGCGTCGAAGTATTAAAGAGGAGAGTCATTTGAATGTTGTGGATAATTGGCGGGGCACTGATTGCCCTTTGGTTTGTTCTAAAGGTTCTTCTTAACAAGGGCGGCTTCTCACATATCCTGCTACTAGTGGGGATCTCCCTGCTAATCATTCAATTTGCGGCCCACCGAAGGGCTAACTATCAAAAAAATTCGTCTCGGCGGTAGCTTGACCCCCTCATAACCTTCGGCAACAATGAATCGCTCGGCTGCATCAACAGAAAAGGCAGTTTTTTAACTTCCGGGGTCCGGCCCCCGGGTCAACAGTGGAATTGGAATTGAAGTTAGGAGCTTTGCCATGACTATCAGCCATCTTTCTCTAAGACACCTTACCCTCGTAGCTTGCCTGAGTTGCGTCTTGGGCCTGGTTGCACCGGTTCTCTGCCAAAGCGATGTGCCGCGGCAGACCGTTGCCATAACCTACCCGCTCGATGAAACCATTAATGTGAAGTTTCGCGGGACAACTCTCTTGCCCAGACTGACTGGCGAGGCAAAGGTCCGGCGAGCCGGACGGCGCGGCACCCGAGTCGAACTCAGCCTCGACAATCTGACTCGTGCTTCAGAGTTGGGTGGCATTTACACCACGTATCTCCTGTGGGCTGTGGCGCCGGACGGTCGCGTCGACAACTTAGGTGAGATCAAGAGAAGCGGCAGTGGATTTATTGATTCAAAGTTGGACGTTACGACCCCGCTTCAGACGTTCGCGTTGATCGTTACTGCTGAGCCGCATTTTCTCATGAAGGTTCCCAGCCGGATGGTAGTAATGGAAAACCTGCCGCCTAGAAGATCCGGTGGGAGTCAGATAGCCACTGTCAACGTGCAGTACATTGGAAATTCCAGTGACTACTTCAGAGACACCCGAGTGCCGGAAATTGCGGATCGAGATTACCGCGACACACCAGTATCGTTGCTGGGTGCTCGGCAAGCGTTGAACCTGGCAAAGTTTGCCGGCGCGAATCAGGATGCGCCCGCTGAGTTACAACAAGCAGATGACGATTTACAGGCCGCAGAAAAGGCCTGGAGATTCAACGAGTCGTCGGCTGCAGTTGATGTACTCGCGAGGAAGGCAACCTCATCAGGCGCAAAGGCCGAAGAGTTGGCGCTGGCCAGACGCGCGGCGCGTTTGCGACGCGAAGATATTCAACGAAGGGATGAAGCGTTGCGCTCGGCGGAGAAGACTGCGGAAAGCGCACAGCTTGAGATCAACCAACTCCGCACCGATCTCGATCGGGAACAGCGAGCCCGCGAGTTGGCTGAAAGAGACGCCGCCACGGCAAACCAGCAAACTCGCGAACAGCGGATTGAAATCGCCCGTCTCCGCGATGAACTACAAACCGTCAGAGCAGAGGGCGAGGCAGCGAAGATTAGAGTCGCGCGTTTTGAAGGCGAGAAGCAGGCCGAGGAGGCACGCAAGGAGGCGACTGAGCGCGAGCAACAGAGAATTGTAGCCCTGGCAACGTTGAAGCAAACGCTGACGAAGTTTGGAACGTTGAAAGAGACTCCCAACGGGCTTCGACTCGCGTTGCCTGAGTCGATGTGGACCAGCGCGCGCGGTTCAGAGCTTGCAGCGACCGGGGCAGCCAAACTCGAGCCACTCGCCGCGCTGCTGGCGAGCAATCCTGACTATCAGATTCTGATCGAGGTTTATACCGATAACAAAGGCGACGAGGTCACACTGCAACAGCTTACCCAGGAGCGCGCGCGCGTCCTGTCAGAACGGCTCCAGTCCGCCGGAGTAGATCCATCTCGAATTCAAGCCAATGGCATGGGTGCGTCAAATCCCCTGACCAAGAACACCACCGTCGCAGGCCGTTCTCGCAATCGCAGAACGGAGATTACCCTGACACCAATCCAGGCGCGCAGCGCCGCTAATCAGTAGGCAGACGGCAGGAGCAGGAGGCAGACAGGAGAAAAAGACAGACGGCAGGGGCAGGAGGCAGGCAGGACAATCCTAGGCCACTGGGCCTCCTAGATCTTAAGTTACAAGCTCCGAACTAGGATTGATGGACGGGCGTTTCCTGCCTCCTGCTCCTGCCGTCTGCCCCGTTGAATCCCGTGTCCCCACTCGGACTCTTACAACTGGTCGGGTACAGCATCGGAGCTGTGCTGCCTCTCTGGATGGGCGCTCAGCTGATCTCTCGCCGTCACAAGTTGACGAAGCTGGAGCGCGTTCTGTTTGCCCTCGCACTGACCATGGGCGGATGGCACACCAGCAATCTCTTCATAACGCTGCATGGACTTTTTGGTCTCAGCTTTGATAGTTGGAGCACACTTCTACGACTTGCAGATTCAGTCTCAGTTGTCAGTATCACCTTTGCCTATTCCTTCCTGCTCCACGTTCATCTGCATCTTTGGGCTGACTCTCGAGGACGTCCGCTAACCCGCAACGAAAAGGTCCGCGTTTATCTCTCATACTTGCCGACCGTCTTCCTGGTGGTTGCTCTTTGGCAGATTTGGACCGGCGATTATGCGCCGATGCTCACCAAGTTGAAGTTCTTCGTCTTCCCGTTCGCGTTCTGGATTGCCTACGTGCTGGGATTGATCGCTGTTACGGAATTGCTCATTGCCCGCAATAGCACGAATCGCAGCGAGCAACGGATCATGCGCACGCTGGCAGCGTCCTTCTTGGCTATTGGCATCGTGATTCTGGCCGCGTTAGCACTGGGCCTGGGTGAGGGAACCCCAGTGGGCCTGTACCTTAAGACTGTCGCCAATTTGGGTTCACTGCTTCCCTCGGTACTGCTGGCTTACTACATCTACCGGTATCGGTATCTCGAACTGATTATCGAAGAGAGTCTGATTGTTGCCACTTTCGCTGCAGTAGTGCTCACGATCTATATATACGGCATTCGAACAATCGGAGATTGGATGACATCTCGTTACGGCGTTAGACAGGGAGTCGTGGAGGCCCTGCTTATTCTGGGACTAACGCTGGTAGCAGCCCCGATGCGACGCGGGTTGGAGCGTCGCTTCCACCGGTTGTTTGAGCGGGAAGCTGCGCTTTACCGTGAGGTGGTTGCGCGTATCAGTTCTCATGCCGGGCAGTATAAGCAGTTACCGGAGCTGCTCCACTTTGTTGAAAAGCGGACCACAGAGGCGCTGGGACTGCGGCGCGTGAGGATCATTGTAAACGGCACTGCGAATATCGATGAAGGCGACCGCCATGGGTACAAAGACAATGCGGAAGATGCAGTTGAGCCATGGGTGAAAGACGTGTTGACGATTTCGGAGCGGAATGGATGGTCTCCAGTCGAGGATGAACCAGTGCTGGTTGCTCAGGGGTTCCGGATAGCCTATCCACTGCGTCGCGAGGACCGAATTGCCGGAGTCCTCTTGATCGAGGGATCACCTGCGAGCCTGACTTCTGATGCCCGCGCAGTCCTGGAAGTGCTTGCTGGGCAGGTCGCGATTGCCATCGAGGATTGTCGGTTAGTGGAAGAAAATGTTCGCCTCGAGCGTCGCGTTGCCGAAGGCGAACGGCTCGCTGCGCTGGGACAGATGGCTGCCACTGTCGCTCACGAAGTCAAGAACCCGCTGTCGGCAATCAAGTCGATTGCACAGGTGATGCGAGAAGACCAGAGCCTGGGTTTTGAATATGAGCGTGACCTGAGCTTGATTGTCGGAGAAACCGATCGCCTGAGCCAGAGTGTGACCCAGTTGCTCAGTTTTGCGCGGAAGGAAGTTGCTGAGGAAGTGCCGCTGAGGATTGGTGAATTGATTCCTTCGGCCGTAGGACTGTTTAAGGCTAATGCAGATGAACGACGCATTAAACTTAATATCCGGATCGAAGCGACTGATGAGTTGGGCGGAACGGCCGTAGCCGCGGTGCGCGACGCGTTGTCGAATCTGATTCTAAACGCTCTGCAGGCCACACCCACAGGAGGAGAAATAACGGTCACCGCCAGGAAAGATGGAAGCAGTCTATGTATCGTGGTTGAGGACTCGGGTGCGGGCGTACCAAAGGACCTGAGGCAACGCATCTGGGAACCATTCTTCACCACCAAGCAGAGAGGAACAGGGTTGGGTCTGGCAATTGTCCGCAAGCGTATGGAGGAAGCGGGAGGCTCGGCTCGACTGGCTGGATCGCTGAATGGTGGCGGCGCGCGTTTCGAGTTGCGGGTGCCGCTAGAGACTTCATGACTTGTAAGCTGAGTTCCTATTCGAGCCGCCACACAGACTGAAGTCTATGCTACGTGGCACAGACTTTAGTCTGTGATCTCAAGGACCCTGAGCTCACCCAAATCGTCGTAGTAATCCGGCCGGCGACACAGACTGAAGTCTATGCTAGGTTCCGGGGAACTTTTCCTAGTGGAGTGCGTGTTAGCTGCGGGTTTGGAGCCACCATTCCTGGAAGTCGCAGAGTAGCAGGGCCACTCAACCCTGTGTGCGCGAGTGTCGCACGCAGCGCTCTTCAAGACTGCGAAAGCTTCGACAGCGAAGGTCCACATAGAAGGAGAACGCTATGACACTGCGTAAAACCGTCAGCACGATTCTGTTCGCAACTCTAATCGCTGTTTTCGCCATTTGTGCTCAGCCAGTCTCGGCACAATCCTCGGATCAGGATCAGAAAGTAACCAAGGTCGACGAAACCAATCTCGATACACAACTCTATTTGCTAATCGCAACTAATCAACCCGTGGACGACGCGAGACTGCCGGTTGCGCTTGATGGTGTGATCAAGCAATTGCGCAACTCGCTGCCATTTAAGAACTATCGCCTCGCAGCCACCCTTATTAATCGGGTGAAAAACGAAGGCCGGTTGAATCTTCAATGGATCGGGGGACCCCTGCTGCCCGCTGCCGCGGCCAGTGCTAACACACCAAGCTTTAACGAATTTCACATTGTCAGGGTCAAACTGGTTAGGGCTTCAGATGGGCGAGAGATGGTGAGTATGGACGGTTTCAAGTTTGGCGCCAAAATTCCCATTCAGATGGCAGCTGTTGCCTCGAACGCACCGGGCCCGCCTATCAACTACGAACCAACCGGACTGAACACTGACATAAGCATGCGCGAAGGCGAGCCGGTTGTAGTCGGAACGTTGAATGTAGGTCCTTCCGGCGATGCGATTATCCTGGTCGTCTCGGCCCAACGAAGCTCGAAGCCGTAGGACCAACTCTCTGACTCCGTTAGGAGTGTAATGTATATAGACCCGGCACGAAGATGACCACAAACTCCGTTCGGAGGAGCGGGACTCAACTAGATATATGCCGCTCAAGTGACGCCCCGCTCCTCCGAACGGAGCCGGAGGGTGGGCAATGTTCGGAGCTATAAACATCTGACCCCTAACGTGGAGATCGAAACTTCGTTGCCACACTGGTAGGCTGTTAGGTGACAAAGCCGCAGAGATTCGACGACCCTTGAGGCGCTCGTTCTGCGGCTTTAATTCTTTCTTCCTCCAGATAACGCCGTTTTCCTCTGGCACGCCACGCGCTAGGAAATTCCAGCCGAAGGGCTCTAAACTAACCGGAAGGTGAGAAAAGACGCGTTGCGACTACTTATTGTTGATGATGAAGAGGCCTCGCGCTACGGCATGCGACGGGCGCTCAGCACGTTCGGCTATAACGTCTCCGAAGCGGATTCAGCGGAGGCGGCCAGGGCGCTGGTAAAGCAGCAGGAACCAGACCTGATGCTTCTGGACGTGAACCTTCCGGGAATGAGCGGTCTGGATTTTCTGAAAGAGCTAAAAAGCTCAAACGGGAACGGTCCGCTAGTAATCATTGTTACCGCCCATGGTTCCGAGAGAGAGGCGATAGAGGCAGTTAGAGATCAAGGCGCTCACGATTACGTCTCAAAGCCGTTTGAGGTTGATGACCTGCGTTTGCGGGTAAAGAACGCCACCGGGATGCTGCAACTCAGACGAGAGAATCTTTCCCTTCGCAGACGAATCGAGATTGAACGATCTCAGCGCGGCGCGCTGATCGGAAACTCCGAAGGAATGCAGCGGGTGCGCTCGATGATTGAGAAGGTGGCGGAGACGGATGCGACTGTGCTGGTGCGAGGGGAATCCGGTACGGGCAAGGAACTAGTAGCGCGCGAGATTCATGAACGAAATAGCGCTCGCTCGACCGAAGCCTTCGTTGCGGTTAATTGTGCGGCGCTGCCATCGGAGTTGATTGAATCGGAGCTCTTCGGTCACGAAAAGGGCGCATTCACAGGAGCAGCGACGCGCCGGCAGGGCAAATTCGAGCAGGCCAACGGCGGCACGCTTTTCCTCGACGAGATTGGCGACATGAGTGCGAACGTCCAGGCGAAGCTGCTGCGTGCGCTGGAAGAAAGGCGCATCGAACGACTAGGAGGAAACGAGTCCATTCCGGTCGATGTCCGAATTGTTAGCGCCACTCATCGTCCTCTGGAGCAAGAGATCGCGGCCGGTAATTTCCGCGCCGATCTTTTCTATCGTCTTCAGGTTGTGACCATTGAGATCCCGCCGTTGAGAGATCGGCGCGAAGACATTCCCTTGCTGGCGGAAACATTTGCCCGTGCCGCCGCGGAGCATTTCGAGCTGCCCGCGCGAGTGATTGGTCAGAGCACGCTGCGACGCCTGGTCGAGTACAACTGGCCAGGCAACGTTCGCGAATTGAAGAACACTATGGACCGTGCCGTCATCATGGCAGAGGGCGATGAGTTAAGTGCACGCGATCTTCCCGGTGAAATCGGGGCCGGGTCGCAGCAGATTGCCACCGATAGTTCGGACGGCGACGAGGGAGGCTTGAAGGTACCCTTCACCGCAGATTTTCGGGAGGACCGTCGCGAGTTTGAACGGCGCTACATCAGTCGCTGTCTGGAACACACGCAAGGCAATGTGACCCGCGCCGCCGAAATTCTAGGCATGCATCGTCAATCCCTCCAACACAAACTCCGGCAGCTAGGCCTGGGCCGGCGCTATGTGGCAGTCGGCGCAGATGCGCAGGACAATTCGGAAGAATGACAAGATGAACCGAAGGTTCAGCTGCTGACACTCCAGGTCCTCAGAACCGACAGCAATAGAGGCCGTGGCAAAACTCCATAAGTGCATACATCAATTTGCAAGTCAGGAAAGCGGATCCTGTCCCCGCTCTCACGGCTTGAGTGACCTTCAAACTTGAGCCTAGGACAGGGTCCGCCTTCCTACCTGCAAATTAGCGGTGCCTGAGCTGCCCTATCGCCAACCCGCGCTACGGAGGATGGTAGTCGCGACTCAAGCTTGATATCTTGGTTCACATGATCCTGCGCCAGAGCCCGCAAGCGTTGGAATATGCCGCCAGGACAATTTCAAGTGGAGGACTGATCGCGTTTCGCACTGACACTTTTTACGGCCTCGGCGCCGACCCGCTGAATCCGCTCGCCGTCCGCAAGATCATCCACCTGAAGGGCAGGGAAGAAACTAAACCGATTCTCATACTGGTTTCGAACTACGACAATGTTGCGCACTTCATCGGTAAACCTTCTGAGATCTTCCAATCGATAGCCAGTCGGCATTGGCCCGGCCCGCTCACGTTGGTCAGCAACGCGCTGCCAGAATTACCCGAGGAGTTGACCGCGGGAAGCGGAACCATCGGTTTGCGGCTTCCCAACGACGACGGTGTGCGTAGGCTAGTGCGAGCCTGTGGTGGGGCGCTAACGGCAACCAGCGCTAACCCGTCTGGTGGTTTACCGGCACTAACCGCTGAAGATGTTGAGGCTTACTTTGCGACTGGAATTGACTTGATTATCGACGGCGGGGAAGCGATGGCGACGGAGCCCTCTACTGTTCTGGATTTGGCAGGAGATAAACCTCGGATACTTCGCGAGGGAGCGATTTCGAGAGAGGTCCTGGATGAGACGCTCAGGGAAGCCGGGATGGCCCTATCCTAGACTTAAGAGATTCATTTTCCATATCTCATTTGACATTTCTCATTGGTCATTTGGTCTTGTTGTTTCTCGTTCGTGTCCGTTCGTCTTACTTCGTGGATCGTCTGATCTCTCGGCCAGGTGAACGATCCACGAAGGAACACGAAGCACCACGAAATAAAATTCAGAAAATGACCAAATGAAAAATGTCAAATGAGATATGGAAAATGAATCCTG
Source organism: Pyrinomonadaceae bacterium (assembly GCA_023717605.1). Taxonomy (GTDB): domain Bacteria; phylum Acidobacteriota; class Blastocatellia; order Pyrinomonadales; family Pyrinomonadaceae; genus PSRF01. The sequence continues at coordinate 1,366 of JAMQPH010000800.1, read as the reverse complement.
CTTCGCTACTCAACACTCAAGTTGCGGACAAATCCCCAGTCGCCACTGGCATCGACCTGAATATTCTTTACATTCTTCTTGGCGATAACTATGTTCGCCTGGTACCACAGCGGAAATACGGGCACCTCGCGACTGACGATCTCCTGAATCCTTGCATACAACACCTTCGCTTTCTCGCGGTCCCAGGTGTTGACGGCTTCCTCCAGCAAGGCATCGAGGTCTTTGTTGCTGTAGCGGCTGCGATTTCTGGAAGCACGTGTCTCGGTGGGTATCTCCGAGGTGGCGAAGAGATCCTTGTAGAATATCGGGTCTTGATTACCACCTGTCCATTGCCCGTAAAAAATCTGAAAGTTTCCCCGGCGCAGCTCGTCAAACAGCGTGTTTAGCTCTGCGGTCTCGATGGTTACCGGAACACCGACGGCCTTGAGATAGTCGTAGATCACTCCTGAGTAGTTCCTGGCTGCCACGCTGGCTCCGGATATCTTAAAAACTGCTGGTTTGGGAAAACGCATCTGTGGTCCATCACCATCCGGATCTCTGAACCCAGCCTCATCCAGCAATTTCTTCGACATCGCCGGATCGAATGGATAGATGTGTCCGGGCGTGTAAGCCCAGGAATCCTCAGGCACGATCGAGTGGGCAATCTTTGCTTGTCCAAGAAGCAAGTCGCGGATCATGCTCTCGCGATCGATCGCATAAGCTATCGCCTGCCGCACTCGAACGTCACTCAGCGGGGGCTGAGCAGTATTGAACGTCAACAGGTTTATATTAGAACCGTTGAATTGAAGTACCTGCAGATTTGGATACTGTCCCAGTGACTTGACCGCGTCTGGTGAAAGGTTTGTAGGCAGTGGGGCAATATCGATGCGGCCGGATTGCAGTTCCGCCTGGAGCGCATTGGTGTCGGCAATCACCCGTACTCTGACAGTCGGAAGTTTTGCCGCACCCTGCCAGTAGTCCGGATAGGCCTCGAGATCCAGGACCTGCTGTGAACTGTCGTAGCGCACAAACCTGTATGGACCTGAGCCCAGCGGCTGGTCCTTCTGGCCGGCATAGCTGTCCTTGGGAATAATGGCAATTGGAACAAGGTTGGGAAGCAGACCAACCCAGGACTTCGTAAGGGAGACGATCAGCGTTTTTGCATCTGGCGCATCAACTCTGGTTACATAGCCCCTCTTGTTGGCACCCGATCCTTCAAAAAAACTGGCAGACTTGGCGAAGGTGCTCGACAAGACGAGGTCGAGTGTATATTTGGCGTCAGCAGAAGTAAGCGGTCGTCCATCATGAAATTTCACCCCTTCATGAAGCGTGAAGGTGTAAGTCAGCCCATCATCTGAGCGCTGAATGTTCGATGCCAGTTCCCCAA
>JAMQPH010000791.1 GCA_023717605.1 Pyrinomonadaceae bacterium | reverse complement strand
CGAGTGGCCAGATGATCGGTCGGGAGTCTCGAAGCAGAGGATTCACTGTCCAACTGGCGGGCGGGATCAACCTCGCTCGCGACCACGCAATGGGCGCAACTTCGAGTACAAGGTAATCACTTCACCTGGCGCTGTGTCACTCTGGATCAGGGCGTGCCCGATCTCAGTGCCTACAACTTGCGTAACCGTGTCTCCTCGCTGCGGCCTGTGATTCGGCACGAAGCTAATGTAAGTGTCAGATAACGTGACCGAGGTCTCGGCCTGGCACGCCGTCACTGCCGATCAAGTCCTACAGTGGCTCAATACCGACCCACAGGCTTGGACACTGAGGAGATCTCGCAGCGCCTGTCAGAATACGGTCCAAACCGTCTGCCCAAGGGCAAGAAACAAGGCGCGGTTCATGCGGGTCCGGCTGCAGTTCAACAACATCCTAGTCTACGTCCTGCTGGGAGCCGGCTTCGTCAAGCTGATGCTCGACCTCTGGCTCGATGCCGCAATCTCCTGGGGGTCGTCGTCATTAACGGAATACTCGGCTTCATACAGGAAGGAAGGGCCGAGAAGGCCTTGGAGTCTATCCGCAACATGCTGTGCGCGGACGCGCGAACCGTGCGCGTCGGCCAGACGCGTGTGATCCCTGCCGAGGAGTTGGTGCCGGGCTACATCGTGCTCCGCGAGTCGGGTGACAAGGTGCCAATCGGCCAGATTTTCTATCTGCTCAACAGCCGGTACCTGCTTGATTCTTCGCTTTCGATCAAGGCGCATCTTGAAAACAAATATCTGCCCCTTAGCATCGGCGGCGTGCTGCTCTTGCAGCTCCTGTTCACCTACGCTCGGCCGCTGCAGGTTCTGTTCGACAACGAAGCCATCCCGCTCAATGTCTGGCCCTGGCTCTTTCTCGGCGGGCTGGTGTTCTTCCTTGTCATAGAAATGGGGAAGTTAATCATTCGCTCTGTGACTCTCCTGCGGAGTGCAGTAACCGCGGTGGAGGCAGGAACGTAAACCAATTGAGGCTTGGCGAGCGTCACAAATCAAATGTCTGCGAAGGGCAGATGTTAGTGACGCCAGCATTCAAGAACCTGTTAAAGAGAAAACGCTTCGTCCATTTTACCCATCGCAGTGAACGTGGATAAGCTTATGAGTGTAATCACCGATCCTAAGCAGATACTTAGGGAATCTTGCCGAGATCTTGCCGAGGTTCATGTCGAAACCTACGTCTCATACTGTCCCGCGTGAACCTGGCGACGCAGATGCGGCCTTGAGGTGGCTGGAGCGAGCATACGAGGAGCGCGACGCTCACGTCGTTCTCCTCGGCGTCGAACCGAGGTGGGACCCCCTGCATGCCGATCCGCGCTTCGCTGACCTGATGAAGCGCCTGCGACTCACAGCATAGTCGCTCGCTGCAACTGATAATCCGCTTCAAAGCGAAAATGCATCTTGATATGAATGAAATCGGAGTAGTTTTGAGGGAGAAAAAGAAAGGGCGAACCGTTTCACCCTTTAGTAATCAGTTGCCGATTGCCCGTGAATCAGTTTGTTGTTAGCCCGCTTTACTCATTCGAGGCGACGCCCGACAGCGGTCGAACAACCCATGACGAGCAGCGTGCCGTTGGCGTCGAAGATTTCATTAGTACCACTCGAGCTGAGCTCATCACGGTCCCGTCCAATGTTGACCGTGTGCATGACCCGCTGCGTCCCCGTCCAGGCGCCAGCTGGGTTGAAAGTGAAGGCTTCGAACACCTGGCTGTAGGTGTGAGCGCCAGTCTGTTCCCACACGCCATGACCGGGGCCTCGTAATGCGGGGCTGGCGGCGGTGGGGGTTTCAGTCATAGTCCCTCCCCGAGCGAAGGTGACCAGCGACGGGAAGGTCCTTATCTCCGCGCCCGTTTGACAGACTCGGATCGTGACCTGTACACGCCACGTGCCTTCTAACTTTCTCGCCTGTGATCCCGAGTTCTCTTGCACCTCCTGCTCGTCCTGCTTCTGCGCTTTCATGACCCCCGTGGGTGTGAGGAACGGCGCTCCGGCCAGGCTGAGCACCGACACTAGAGCCACTCCGTAGATCGACTTTACGATTCTTGATTTCATCTTCCTTCTCCTTTTCTGCGAATGTTTACCGGTGGTATGCGGCGAAACTTTCTCCGCCATTCCGACGTGCCTAAGTCAGTCTTCATCTACTAGAGCGTAAGGGACAGGGAAATCCACTCAACTAATTTGTCTCTTCTCCGGCGGTCGGTAATGGTTCAGCTTGGCAATGAAGTCAGTACCGTAACGCGGTAGCGTCGGGTGAATTGCCCATTACGAAGAGCCTTCAGTAGATCGGACCCGACGCTACCGCGT
>JAMQPH010000784.1 GCA_023717605.1 Pyrinomonadaceae bacterium | reverse complement strand
CCGATCCCGGCACTGCGCATCTTGCAGGCCACCCGAGATGCTCTGATTACTGCCTTCATTACTGGTGAACTATTTGTCGTGCTGGCGATCCTGGTCGACCGCTCGAAAAAACTGCTTGATGAGTACGGCGAGCACGAGCCTGAGGAGGGAGCGCCGGCGGACATCATCATCCCCGCATTCTATAACTTCCCCCACGTGGCCAAGTTGCTCTCTCTAAGTTTCGTGCTCTTCGCCGCGTGGTATTCGGACACCGTGGTGTCATGGGCCACTCGGGCTCAACTCGGTCTGGCGGGAATTGCGAGCCTGTTCGGCAGCATGAACGCGGCGATTCCCTTCCTGCTGGATCTATCGCGCGTCCCCTCCGATACATTCCAACTCTTCCTCGCGACGGGTGTCCTCAACTCGCGTTTCGGCACCCTGGCCGCAGCCATGCACATGGTCGTGTTGGCCCTGGTGGGGACCTACGCGATGATCGGCACCCTACGCTTCTCGCCCCTCCGCATACTCCGTTACTGTGTAATCACGGTCGTGGCAACTGGCATCACGCTGGCTGGGATAAGTTTCCTGCTTCGGGTGACCGGACAGGGAACCTATGATCAGGACCAGGTGGCCGTGAGCATGCAATTCCGTTATCCGCCGTCGCAGAAGGCCGTGGTGATGAGCGAGATGCCTAAAGAGCCGCTCCCGCTCCCACGCCCGGGGGCTTCCGTGCTGGAGGCCGTTCGGGAGCGGGGGCGCCTCCGCGTGGGCTACCTCGACACCGCCATGCCGTATACCTTCGTGAATGGCAAGGGGGACCTGGTCGGCTTTGACGTCGAGATGGCCTACACGCTGGCGGCAGAGCTGGGTGTCGCGCTCGAGTTCGTTCCGGTACCGATCGATAATCTTGCCGATGTATTGGACGCCGGCCATTGCGATATGATCATGAGCGGAGTGGTCATGACGACGCGCCGGGCCGATCGAATGGCCTTCTCATCCAACTATCTCGACGAGACGCTGGCCTTCATCGTGCCGGATTACCGGCGCGCCGACTTTTCAAGTGCGGATTGGATTCGCAAGACTCCTGGTCTCCGCGTGGCGGTTCCGAACTTGCCGAACGCCAAAGAAATTGTCCATCGGGAATTCCCGGGCGTGACCATAGTTGAGGTTCCCCTAACCAGCACTAGCGCCACCGACTTTTTCAAAGGGCAAGGCGAGCCGGTTGACGCGCTGGTCCTGACCGCTGAGCGGGGCTCGTTCCTAACTCTCCTCTATCCAGCCTTCTCGGTGGCGGTCCCGCACCCGGTCATCCTCAGGGTACCGCTTGCCTACCCGGTGGCGAGACACGACATCGAGGCCGCGCGATTCCTCTCGAACTGGATCGACCTTAAGAATAAGGACGGCACGATCAAGTCTCTCTACGACCACTGGATCCTGGGACAAAATGCCAGTCCCCCCAAAAAACGGTGGTCGGTAATCCGCAACGTGCTGCACTGGGTTAATTGAGCTTTTAACGAGGTACACAAGAGGCTCGCGCCCGGAACGAGTTTCTCTTTTTAGATGCTGTCAGCCGCCATAATTGACATAGGTAGGTCGTAACCTGATTGCTAAACCTTATTGCTTGGCCGCAAGCCTGCGCTTCGCTTTCTGAATTTGTTCTTCCAGCAAGGGTTTTCAATTTAGGTTCCAGCCTGAGGCACTCTGCGAAATCCATCTCCGCCCCCGCCTTATCGCCCTGAAACAGCCGCGCCAATCCTCGATTTCCGTGTGCCTTCGCGAATAATGGATCGATCTTGATGGCCGACTCGTAATCGGCGATGCTCATCTCCAGATCTCCTCTGTCCTGCCGGGCGTTGCCACGATTGCTGTAGGCTTCTGCAAGTCGGGGGTTGATTGCGATAGCCTTGTCGTAGTCTGCAATAGCCCCTTGCAGGTCTCCTCGACCACGCTTTACTAGACCACGGTTATTGTAGACGAGAGCATTATGCGGATCGAACCGGACCGCCTTATCCAAATCAGACAGAGCGCCGTTCAGATCCCCTTTGTCTCTCCTGGCGTTACCGCGATTGTTAAGTGCAGAGCTAAGGCGGGGGTTCTCTTCACACCTCTACCACCGCGGTTGAGCACATGCGTGTAAATCATTGTCGGGTAACTCACCGTTTGTTGCCGCGCGTGGATGTCTACTCCTATGTATAATGTCATCGCGGGAGCCTCCTTTTTGCGATTACACACCCGGGAGTTTAACCGCTCTCGGTTCGCGGGCGCCCGCTTTAAGTATCAGCGTTGGGCCTCTGGTTGGGTGGTAAAAACAGAGCAAGACTCGCTATAGTTCGTCCATGCGCTTTGCGTGGGATGAGAAGAAAGCCGCAAGTAATCTTAGTTTTCATCTGCGAAAAATCATACTCCGGCCGAAGATCGTCCTCTTCATCTGATTCAACTTTCTTCATAAGATTGTCTTTCTCCATGTGTCACTTCACGAGCGCTAATGATGCGAACTAGTTCTCCGTCGTCCGTATGCGCCACCACAAGAAACTGCTCCTTCCGCTTAAGTTAAGTTGACAGTGCCTAATAAAATACTGAATTCTCCAGCTAGTGGCCGTTCGTTTTCTTCCTTAGCTCAGAACCCAAACTAAACCTCTTAGTGCGATTTGTTGCCACCACAGTTGTTGCCACCACAGCTGTTTTTTTCACCGGCGTTCTGATATAAGGCTCTCGTTCTTTGCTCATTGTTTGCTCAACCTCAACCCTCGGAGGCTTCAAATGAGGCGCCTGCTCTCACTTCTTTATCTATTTCTTTTCACGATCTCAGCCTATGGTCAGGCAAACGGCAAACTTCAGATTCACTATATGGATGTAGGCCAAGGCGACGGCGCGGTACCGGGGCCAAGCCAAAGGCTGGCCGCGACGTGGTGGCTAATGGAGCCATTGTTGTGCAGGTCGCCCCCGGTGCTAGTGAGTTCACCGTCAGTTACAAGACGAAGACAGACACTTATTCGATTTGGCCCACTCACTACAGCGGCGAGCGCTAACACGCTGCGGAGAGTTGAGAAAACAAAAGTCGCACAAAGAATTTAACAGCCCACTGAACAGTGAGGTGGGTTAAGAAGTACTTTCGCAGTCATTGTAAGGAAGCTGACATATGCCCAACATCCCCCTCCCATTACGAAACGCCGACGGAAGTTACACAACGTCCCCGGCCGGCATGACGATCGACGCAGACGGGGCCAACGGTCAAACCGGAGGGGTGCCTGTCTATGCGCCTAAAGGCTTCGTGCCTGCGCCACTCGACTTTCTTGCCAATGCGGGTGGACCTGGAAACTGGTTCGGTGTCGTCACGGACACCGGCAAGAAGGACGGAAGGCCAGTAAAGCAAAATGCGAGCGGCCCCGCTCCGGGAGCCTTCGTAAGCGCGACGAGCTATCGGTGGCCCACGCTGGCACGCGTCGACCCATTGGCCTACGTTGACGCAGCGAGCGTGCCTTACATAGTGTTGCCTTCGCACTGGCGTGCACAGGCCGTTGGCGTTGTGCTCGGCTGCAAGGCAACCGTCGAGGACATTAAGACTGGTAAGATCCTAAAAGCTTCGGGAGTCCTGGACTTCGGTCCCAAGGCGAAGCTGGGAGAGGCATCCATCGCCTGCGCGGAGTTCTTCGGGGTTCCATCCAGTCCGAAACACGGGGGCACGAGCGAGAAACGATTTATCTATACTTTCTTCCCTGGCATCCCCGCAGTTATCAGCAGCGTTACGTATCAACTCCAGCCGATGTAGCCGAGCCGAGGCTTGCAAGGTTCTCCCGATCGAGATCGAATTGAGCCCTCTCCAAGTACTTCGCTTTGTTGTAAGGCGTGCGATTGGCACCAGCTCTTCCAGATGATCATGATCCACTTGTGAGCCAGGGCCCTGACGGCAGCCTTACGACTTTTGCCCTGGCGGTCTGTTCTCGTAGTACGCTCTGGCCCAGAAGGAGTGCTTCACTGACTCACCCGCATATTCGTGAAAGCTATGAGGAATAAACCTGGGACAGAACTAGCGCCAGCGGATTCGGACTAATCGCGCACCGACCACACGGTTCCCACCCGTGAAAAAATAAGGCTTTTATCACTCTGGCCCAACCACTTCTGCAATTTGTGGCGTTTTTTAGCAGGTGTTCTTATTCGATGACCGTCTGCTGTCTGCTGTTTCTCGAAGTCTCTGGCCACAAAGTGGACACAAGCAAATGGGGTGAACCCCTCTGTTGAGACAGTTTTCAATTGGCACACTTGCCGTCAATAGATTTTACTTCTCAAACAGTCACTTCTCGTTCAGAATCTCGGTCGGCTGGTGGAGCGGAGGCGAGCTCTGCTGGAGAGCAACTCGCCAAGGAATAGCCAGCCGGAGACTCATCGAAACCGATGGTCTGAGGAGCGGCCTGCGGGCCGCTCTTCGTTCTTGAATCTGCGTCTCCCGAGGAATTCGGATCATCGGGACGATAGTCCTCCGCATGCTTAAAAAAACTCATAGTCGCTCCGGTCGATGCTGTTGCGGACACGAGGGCCTGCTCGAACTCCTCCGGCGGTTTGTAGCCAAGAGCCGAGTGCAAGCGGCAGCGATTACAGTACTCGTCGATAAAGGCCTCGATGTTCGCGCGTAAGTGATCGAGATCCCGATAGTCGTTGGCGTAGATCTCCTCACGTTTGAGCGTCTTCATAAAACTCTCGCAGCTCGCATTGTCATAAGGATTCGCTGGCCGGCTCATGCTCGGAATCATCTTGTGCTGTAGTAGGACTTGTACGTATTCATCAGAGGCGTACTGCACACCGCGATCCGAGTGATGGACCAAGCCTGGTGGTGGTTGGCGTTGGGCGATTGCCAGTTGCAGTGCTGCCTTTGGCAAGCGGCTGGCGAGCGTTCGCTCCAAGGCCCAGCCCCACCACCTTACGGGAGAAGCCATCCAGAATGACCGCCAGGTAAACGAACTCCGCTTTCAAGCGAATATAAGTGATATCGGCCACCCAGAGCTGGTTGATACCGGTCAGCTTCATGCGACTGCCAAGATTCAGATACACCTCAAACTCGTGTTTGGAGTCCGTCGTAACCACGAAGGCCCGCGGTTGCACCGCCAGCAAATTGTCTTCACGCATCAGTCGTGATACGCGTTTGTGGTTGACGAACATGCCGCGCCGTCGCAGTTCCGCGGTGACCCGCCGATATCCGTAGCGGCGCCGATGTTCCAACGCGATCTGCTGAATGGTTGACCGCACTTCCATTTCTTCTTCCACTGGCTCGCGCTCCTGCAACGATCGGTAGAAGCCAGCGCGACTCACCTGGGCCAGTTGACACATCCGCTCGATACTCAGACTGCCTTGCAAGGACATTACTTCCCGGATTTCGTCGTAGATGCCTTCCCGCCAGAGTCGCCGCTCTGCTGCCGTCGAGCCTCGACTTTTTGCAAGGCACCTTTGAAAAAATCCAGCTCCACAGTCCTGTCAGCCAGCACTCGCTTGAGACGGCCCACCTCTTTGCGCAGCGTCGACTCACGCGAGTTCTGTGGTGGCGGCCACTCACCCTTATCGACTGGATCGAGCTGATCACGCCAGCGGTACAACAGCCGTCGATGGATATCCAGTTCCTTTGACAACGCCACGATGTCGTCGCACTGCTTCATCCGCTCAACGCACATCCGCCGAAACTCATTCGAATACCTACCCACTCGTCTCTTAGTCACTTGCAGCTCCTTTCCTGTGCTAAGTGTGCCTAATAACGAGTGTCTCAATCTAGGGGTTCATTCCATTTTTGGGGTGCACTTGTCGTTACCAAAAACTCGATTCGGGCAGTAGAATGTGAACGCCAACGGTTCAATTCACTGCGAATCTCTTCTTGATCCTCACATACTCTGCCATAGCTTGATGCCTCAAACAGCTCGTTGCGGCGGGCTATCCCACAGAAACGCTTCGCGATTTGCCGCGCCATCCATTCCGCCAGTGGGATGGGCCGTCACGTTGAAGTGAATTGCGTGCCGCCGATGGTGGCCCAACACTATGAACACAAACAACAAGCGACAGCTCATCGTCGACACCACCAGAAAATCTGTTGAAACCAACTGCTTGACGTGATTCTCAAAAAAAGTGCGCCAAGTTTGTGAAGGTGGCTTTCGCTGCCGCACCATGTACTTGCCTCTGCAGTTCTCAGCGTTTGTTCGTCCGGCGCTGCAGCACAGCAAGCTGATGGTGTGGAGCAAAAATCTCGCGTTGCATTCTTGCTCGTGTCCGGAAATACGAGCGCAACTTAGAAGGAAACGACGATAGGAAAGCTTTCATGGCTATGCGAGGGTTAGCTGCCAAAACTGCTCACTTCAATGATTACGCTGTGGACGAAGTTTCTGTTAGGGACAGGAGTAGAATAATGCTATCTTGGTTACAACGAATACGTTTTAGGCTGCCCCCCGAGCTTGCGTTCCTCGCACCGCGCTGGGCAGCCTCATAGGCCAAGATCTCAAGTCGTACAATATCGACCAGTAGTTCATGACCTACCCTTGAAGTCCATCGTGCGGACATGTGCGCTGGAACACGACATATTCCGCCAGCCACATGTAGAAGACATAGTAAACTTACTTACTTAAGGAGGACGAGTCATGCGCACGCTCCGCTGGTTCTTACTTTTGCTTCTGTTGCTGTTCTCAACATCCCTGGCGAAAGCGGACGTTATAACCTTCGAAGGACTCAGTGACGGGACAGCTGTCACAAATCAATTTTCTAACCTCCTGTTTTTGAATGCCACGGTTGGTACGGCTGGCATCTCCCTTAATGAGTTTGAGTTTCCGCCTCATTCTGGTAACAACGTTGTGTTCGATGCTGGTGGACCTATGTCGATCAGCTTTGCTGCACCCGTCACTGATGTTGCTGGGTTCTTCACCTATAGCACGCGTATCACCATCACCGCCTTCGACGCTTCTAACAATGTAATCGGAACCCTCACATCGGCCTTCAATAACAACACCGCGCTCTCCGGAGACTCAGGCAGTCACCCGAATGAATTGCTGTCTTTCAGCGTCGTTTCAGGAATTTGGCGAATCACGATCACAGGAACTCTTGGAGGTAACTCGTTTACCCTGGACGATTTCACGGCCGAAGCCATACCGGAGCCTGCCTCTTTGTATCTTTTACTAGGTGGCGGTTTGACGTTGCTGACGTTTCTTGGGAAACGGAGGGATTAAGCAATTTGAGAATCTGCTCACCATGACATATCTCAGTAACTCTGACTCTTGAAAACCACGGCTCGGTTCACTTTATCAACCTCTCAAGAAGGAGGAGGCCCATGAATAGGATGAAACGCACCCGCGCTGTCTCACTGACACTCTTGGGGATGATACTTATCGTCGTTTCTGTGATCATGGGGGACTCAATAGCTGCTCAAGGCGTGTCAATTACATTGACAGCCACACCGTCTGACGTCGTGGTGAATACGCCGACCATCGTTACCTTTCAAGCAACCATTCCGCCTGACCCTAACTTGATCACCGCCAGCCCCAACCTTTTGCGCCTCGTGGGGGGTGCATGGACCAACGTGGGGCGAATGTACGATGACGGCACGCATGGAGATGCTACGCCTGGCGACAACATTTACACCGCGCAGACGGAGGTCAACGAGTTGCAGTTGGGTGCTGTTTCCTTCCGCGCATCAGTCGCCTACCTGAAGCAGCTACTGAGAGTTTTTTCTAACACCATTAACGTGAACGTGGTTCAGATTGGCAACACCCGCCCGGTAGCCAACGCGGGCCCGGATCAGACAGTTTCTGTGGGTGCCACGGTGCAGTTGAATGGCAGCGGCTCCAGCGATGCGGATGGCGATCCACTAACCTTTAGCTGGTCTTTCGTTTCCCGCCCAGCTGGCAGCAATGCTGTGCTGTCGAATCCGGGTGCGGTGACCCCGACCTTCTTCGCCGACCAGATTGGCGACTACGTGTTGCAGCTGATAGTCAATGACGGGAACCTAAATAGTGTTCCTGATACTGTGACGATCACCACAACGAACTCGCGGCCGGGAATCCGTCTGCACCGAGGTTCTCGCGGGATTACAGGAGACGGCCAGACTCAGTAACGCAACCGACTTGGAGCATTGCGAGTTCGCTTGGCAAGGTGGCACCGGCGCGGTATTGTCAACTTAACTGAACAAGAAACAGAATTAGCGACTGAAGCAAAATGGATCCAGCTTTCGTTATCTAGTCAATTAGCGATTGCATCCATGCAAATCGCGTCTTTCCATACAGCGAATCTCGATTCCATGACTTCTCGATAACCGCTTGCTCTGTACAGATGTCTCCCCACCCGGAAGTGCGAGGTAATGACTCCGAAGGCCGAGAGAAAACGCTGCGCATGTCCAGCTGACTTGAACCGCCTCATCACCCGCTCTCGCAACCTGGTTGGCTGATGTGAATTCTCGGCGCGGTTGTTTTGATACTTCTGCTGGCAGTGCTCGACGCTGGGCAGCAATTCGGCTTTGCCTGCACCGTAGCTCCTCAGTTTGTCTGTCACGATGACGCGCGGAACATATCGCAAGCCCTTTAATAGTTTGCGAAAGAATTTCTTCGCGGCCCTCTTATCTCTGGAGGTTTGAACCAGAATATCCAACACGTCGCCTTCCTGATCCACTGCGCGCCAAAGGTAATGGAGCCGTTCGTTGATTTTGAGGAATACCTCATCCAAGTGCCACTGGTCCCCTAAACGAGGAGAGCAGCGGCGCAGGCCGTTTGCGTAAGTCTGACCGAACTTAAGGCACCATTCTCGGACGGTTTCATAGCTGAGGGCGACTCCGCGACTGGACATCATCTCCTCGACATCGCGGAAGCTCAGAGCGAAGCGAAAATATAACCAAACGCAATGGCTGATGATCTTGGTAGGGAAGCGATGACGATAATAAAGGGAGAGGGAAGTGCGCATAAGTGAAGTATGCCGCAGGAACTGTCCCTCCGTCACTTAACCTCACAATACCCTAGCAAGTCCTCTGGTTGCTTATAGACTCCCAAGTGCCGAGCGAGCATAGCCGGTCGTATAATTCTTATGGGGATACGCAATCCCGATAGCCACTTTTTTCATTACTATTTGGGCACCAATTAGACATGTTGACAATATATGCGTCAGCACGCCTCTGCTTAGCTTTGGGAAGTATCTGCTCCGCTTCCGATTTACTGCCTACAACTGAAACACTTCGATAAGATCCCTGACGAAAATAGATCGAAGCATTAGGTATTCCTAGCTTGGGCGCAACAGTCTCAACTTCGTACTTAGCTGCATCCAGTCTGGGATCTCCACTGAATACGACGCCCCACCTGGTGTTTGTATCAACTGCGTTTTGTACCCTTTCCACAAGTGGAGCATTCGACGCAATGGTGGATGCAACAGAATTCTCGACTTTGGATGAAGTAACGTTCAATTGCTTATTCGTCTCTTCAAGGTTGGCAAACCGCTCCTTGAGGGCCGGATCATTCAGCTTGCTCTGTGCATCAGCGAGCGCTTTCGACATCTTGTCGTTTTGTTCTCTGAGGTCAGTAATCAATGCTTGGGCTTCCTTAAGAGCTGCATCAGAACTAAGGAGTTTTGGCTTCCACTTAAAACCCACAAAACTTCCCTCTTCAAAACCCGCGCTACTCAAGACACTATTGAATGTCGTCGGGAAAAAGAGAAGCAATAAGGCCAAAACGAACAGTGCCAAGTCCCGAAGCAGAGCCACTAAATCCTTTCCTAAAACTACAAATTTGGAAGCATAATTCTTGGCTTTGTCCTCGGCAGCATTCTCAACATAACGATTATCATCAGTATTCATGGGTGCCTCGTAATCCCGCTTAACGACGTATTATACCGCGG
>JAMQPH010000762.1 GCA_023717605.1 Pyrinomonadaceae bacterium | reverse complement strand
CATTGAAGCCAACGGCGAGAAACGCAATGGCACCCGAGAAGGTCACCAAAAACGATGACCACCCGGAAAGAAAGCCAACGAGTTTGCCGTAGGCTTCTCTGATGTAAATGTAATCTCCGCCCGCATAGGGCAAACTAGCCGAAAGCTCAGCACAACTCAGCGCCCCTGTGAGAGCCAAAAGCCCGCCGAGAACCCAAACCAAAAGAACGCCTCCGGGTGTAGGGAGCGTCTCGGCGATAACTCCGGTCGTAACGAAAATACCGATGCCGATCATGTCGCCGGCAATCAGCATCACCCCATCGAACAAACCTATTTGTCGTTTCAGTTCCTGTTGTGCCATGGCGACTACCATTACAGGGAAATCGGGACGCAGGCAACTTATTTAGATGATTCCTACAGAGAATTTCGTGCGCCGTGGATAGTATGATAACTTGCAGATGGAATTCGATTGCGAGTCCTGGTCAGATACCAATCACCAGAGGTAAATATGAAGTTCATTCCGGTTTTTTTTAGTCTCATTCTTATTCCATCGACGATTTCAGCGCAGGATGCCGTCAAGCGCGATGAACAACAGATGCATCGCCTCCATAGCGATCCAAAATCATACCTCGGGGCGCTTGAGGATCCGAAGCGTGATGCCTATCAGAAACCGCAGGAAGTCATGATGGCTCTCGGTCTAAAACCGGGCGAGGTCATTGCCGACATCGGCGCAGGCTCAGGCTATTTCACTTTCCGCTTGGCGCATCACGTCGGCGACAAGGGAAAAGCCTATGCCGTGGATGTAAGCCCTGATATGATCCGGCACATCAACCGCCGTATCCGAGAATTGAAGGCGACCAATGTCGTTTCAATTCTCGCCGATCCCGACGACCCACTGCTTCCGGACACTTCCGTCAATCGCTTCTTCTTCAGCGATTCCTGGCACCACATCGAAAATCAGACGAAGTATCTTTCGCTTATGAAAAAGATGCTGAAACCAAGCGGCGAGATTGTCATGATCGACTTTCACAAAAAAGAACTTCCCGTCGGCCCGCCAATGCAAATGAAGATCGCCCGCGAAGATCTGATCAAGCAGATGGGGACGAACGGATTTCGGTTAACGAAAGAGCACACCTTCCTGCCCTACCAGTATTTCCTGGTCTTTGTCCCAAAGTAGATCAAACGCGGAACCTCTTCGCTACCAAACAACCCAAAGCCCTGTCTGCAAGGACACCCGCATAATCCCGTTCGGGCAAATCAAAATTCCCCCGAATGGGGATTGACGTCACCAGCAACACAACGAGTAGAATCAGGGCTGCCAGGTGAGTGTGTAAACTCAGTGCTCCTCATCCGGAGCATCAATAATACCGGCGTTCTTGGGAACTGGTTCGCCGCCGGCATTCCCGAGGCTCAGCGCCGTCCGGTCGTATTGCGTCACCCCTGCCAAGCCCAATCCGCTTCTTGAATCAATCCATGGGATAGACCGAGGGTTGGATAGAGCACAGCCTTCTCGATCCCTACGGCGTCCAAATGCTCCTGCCATAACTTCGGAGGAGTCGAATGAATCCGTGAACCCCTGAATCTGCCGTCACCCGGCCATAGTGGGAAGAAAAACTTTCTGCGGCGAAAGGCGGATCCCAGTATTCCTGGATCTCATCAACTTCTTCGCGAATATGGCCATCAGCATCAACGATACGAAGCGCACTCATCGTTTCTCCCTCGCCGACTCCCGTATATACG
>JAMQPH010000734.1 GCA_023717605.1 Pyrinomonadaceae bacterium | reverse complement strand
TTCATTCTTCATCTTCAATCAAGGTAGATGGACAAGCGTGGCCGTCACTAACGACGATAATCTGCCGGACGAGGAATCTCGAGTGATCAGCCAAAACGTCGCCGGCCCGGATTATTTCACCGCAATGGGAATCCCGCTTGTCCTCGGCCGAGGCTTTGGCCCACAGGACACGGACAAATCTCAGAAGGTCGCGGTCATTAGCGAAGCAATGGCGCAGCGATTCTTTCCGAATAGCTCTCCGCTCGGCCGACGCTTCGGTGTCAACGGCCCCGAATCCCGCAATGAGAACGAAATCATCGGCGTCGTGAAAGATGTCAAGTATCAAAGTCTGACCGAGGAGTTGCGACTGATGGCTTACTATCCGCATGCGCAACGCCCTCAACCTCTGGATAACTTTGTTGTGCGTATCTCCGGCGCTCCCAGAGCCGTCGTCCCGCAGGTTCGGCAAACGATCAAGCAAATCAACCGCAATCTGCCAATTGATAGAGTCGTGAGCTTGTCGGAACACATCGGCGAGTCGCTCGTCCAACAGAAACTGATAGCCCGGCTCGCATCTTTCTTCGGACTGCTCGCGTTGCTGCTCGCGTGTGTCGGGCTGTATGGCGTCTTGTCCTACGCCGTTGCACGTCGCACCAACGAGAGTGGTATTCGCATGGCCTTGGGAGCGCAATCTCGTAACGTGCTTGTGCTGATCTTGCGCGAAGCAGTGTTGTTGGTTGTCGTTGGTCTGATCCTTGGTTTGCCAGCGGTCTTCGCAACCACGCGCTTTGCCTCAACGCTGCTGTTCGGACTATCACCGACCGATCCGCTCTCGCTGAGTGTCGCGGCGCTATTGCTTCTCGTGGTTGCGAGTATCGCAGGCTATATCCCTGCGCGGCGAGCGACGAAAGTTAATCCGTTGGTGGCGCTGAGGTACGAATAAGAATTTCGGATTTCGGATTGCGAATTTCGGATTTTAAAGAACCGAGGGAGAGTGACGAATTACAGCAACAAGAACGGGGCGGCAGAGATCCGCGCTTTGAGTCAAATTCGAAATTCGCAATCCGAAATTCGAAATTCGTAAAGGGAGACACCGCTATGCATACATTCCTTCAGGACCTTCGTTACGGAATCCGCATGCTGGGAAAAACACCGGGCACGACCGTGGTCGCGGTTTTTGCACTCGCCCTGGGTATCGGCGCAAATGCGGCCATCTTCAGTGGTGTCAACGCATTTCTCTTCCGCCCCTTGCCCGTGCCGGAACCCGATCAGATAGTCCGCCCTTTCGAGGCCACGGACGATCGCGGCATGACGGACAGTTTTTCTTATCCTGACTTTGCGGACTATCGGGATCAAAGCACGGTCTTTGAGGGTCTGATTGCTGAGGACATGGCGCAGGCTGCGATCAGCACTCAAAACCAGAACGATGTCATTTGGGGCCAGCTCGTCAGCGGTAACTATTTCGATGTCTTAAGAGTCAGACCAATTCTGGGACGGGGATTTGCACCCGACGAAGACAAGTCACTGGGAGCCGCCCGGGTCGTGGTGGTGAGTCATAGCTTGTGGCGGCGCCGGCTCGGCTCCGATTCGAACATTATCGGCAAGACGATCGAGATGAATAACCGGGCTTACAACGTGATCGGCGTCGCCCCCGAGTCATTCAAAGGATCGAAGTTTGGTTTGTCGCTCGATTTTTGGGTGCCGATGATGATGGCTGAAGAACTCAGGCGCGATCCCGGATTACTAAAGGATCGCGACAGCCACTGGATGAATGTGGTCGGGCGGTTGAAGCCTGGCATAACCCTCACCCAAGCCGCGGCCGAAATGTCTGCCATTGCCCAACGTTTGAACCAGGCTTATCCGAATGAGCGAGCGAACACTACGCGCGCGGTGGTCCAGACAGAGATTGACGGACGTTGGGATGAAGCCGCGACGATTATGAAAAGTGGGGCGGCCATCGCGATGGCGATCGTCGGGCTCATTCTGCTGATTGCCTGCGCCAACGTTGCGAATTTGCTGCTGGCCCGAGCAGCCTCGCGTCGCAAAGAGATAGGAGTCCGCCTTGCGTTAGGGGCCAGTCGCGGACGCTTGATCCGCCAGCTGTTGACCGAGAGTTTGTTGCTGGCTGTGCTCGGTGGTGGGTTCGGACTCTTGCTGGGGTATTGGATAACCGGCTTAATGCAAAGTTTCATTCCTGTTTTACCCTACAACCTGGTCAACGATTTCTTCGCGCTCGATGAGCGAGCTCTTCTATTCACTCTCGCCGTTTCTCTCGCTACCGGACTGATCTTCGGACTGGCACCGGCCTGGCATGCTTCGAATCCGGAAATCGTGCCGGTGCTAAAGGGTGATGCGAACGCCGGACAAGCAGGAAAACGGCGGCGGTTCACCTTGCGCAACTCACTGGTCGTGTCACAGATGGCTCTGTCGTTAGTCGTGCTGGTCTGTGGCGGACTCTTTATCAAGAGTTTCCGGAATGCGCAGGCGATGGATCCGGGTTTCGCGGTCAAAGGAGTGTTGCTGGTCTCTTTGAATCCGGAACTCGTCGGATATGACGAAGAGCGCACGAAAAATTTCTTTAACCGATTAGTCGAACGCGCCGGCGGTTTACCCGGAGTGGAATCCGCTAGTGTCGCCAGGCTTGTTCCACTGAGCGATAGCTCAAATTCAAATAGTCCAATCCTAAAAGAGGGCGAGACTCTGGCACCGGGCAGCGCTGGTCGCGACATCATGAACACCGTCGTGAGCCCCGGTTCCTTCAAGACGTTACAGATTCCCATCATCGCCGGCCGCGATTTTGATGAGCGCGATCATAAAGGCGTGCCGCGCGTAATTATCGTCAATGAGAGGATGGCGCAAATGCTCTGGCCGGGTGAAAGCGCCATCGGGAAACACATCTTTATCGGAGCTAATAGTCCTAATGCGATCGAAGTGGTCGGGGTAGTCAAGACCGGCAAATATCGCTCGCTGGCTGAAGATCCCAGGCCCTATTTCTACTCACCGATGGCTCAGCGGGGCCCCAGCAGCATGACCTTGATGGTGCGCACCAGCGGAGATCCCAGGGCTTTGGTCAACCCTGTTCGCAGCGAAGTACAAGCGATTGATAACCGCATCCCGCTATTTGCGATCAAAACGATGGACGAGCACCTGACCTGGGCACTCTGGGCGCCCAATATGGCAGCCACGCTGGCACTGGCGTTCGGTGTGGTGGCGTTGCTGCTCTCCGCAGTTGGCCTCTACAGCGTAATGGCCTACATCGTTTCCCAACGCACTCGCGAAGTAGGAATTCGGATGGCCCTCGGCGCCGGGCGAGCCGACGTGCTGAGGTTGATCACGAATGAAGGGATGAAGATGGCGATGATCGGCGTGGTGATTGGGTTCGGGTTGTCGCTGGCACTTGCGCGCGTGTTGTCAACGGTGCTGATCGGAGTTAGTGCGTACGACGTGACGACTTTCGTCATTGTTCCCTTGTTGCTGGCCGGGGTTGCCTTTGTCGCTTGTCTGGTCCCGGCTCGACGAGCGGCAAAGGTCAACCCGCTAGTGGCGCTGCGTTACGAGTGAGAATTTCGGATTGCGGATTTCGGATTTCGAATTTTGTGTTTACGGATCTTGGGTGGTCCGGCAAACAGATCAACCGACGCCATTTTCAAATCCGAAATTCGCAATCCGAAATCCGAAATTCCAAATTGGCAATCTGTTATCGGAGACACGGCTATGCAAACACTCTGGCAAGACCTGCGCTATGGCTTTCATAAATTATGGAAGAGCCCGGGCTTCACTCTGGTTGCGCTGCTTGCGCTCGCCCTGGGAATCGGCGCGAACACATTCATCTTCAGTGTAGTTAATGCACTGCTCCTTCGTCCGTTGCCGTTTCCCAATTCTGACCGCATCACCTCGATCCTGGTAAAGGATCCCGACACTGGAGCTCTCTACTCTTCCTACTCCCTTCCTAACTTCGAAGACATCAGGGATCGGAATCAGGTGTTCGAGCAGGTGGCTGCGCTCAATATGTCGACGGAGTTCCTGCGTTCCGGTGATGAGCCGGAGCGGCTCCGTGGCGCGTATGTTTCTGCCGACCTGTTTCCCCTGTTAGGAGTCAACCCACTGCTGGGGCGCACGTTCTCAAGCGAAGAAGAACGATCCGGCAGCGGTAATTTCATTGTTATCAGTTATGACTTATGGCAGCGGCGGTTCAACAGCGATCCAGGAATCATTAACCAGAACCTGGTGATCGGCAGTCAACCTACCACCGTACTCGGAGTAATGCCCGAAGGCTTTAAGTTTCCCATGGGTGCTCGCCACGTCGATTTCTGGATGCCTCTCATCTCCAGTATCCCGCCAGCAGCACGCAGCGCTCGCGGCGCCGTCTATCTTGGGTTGTTCGCGCGTCTCAGGCCCAACGTGTCGTTGGCCCAGGCTCAGGCCGAAATGAACCTGATTGGGAACGACCTGGCCACTCAGTATCCCGCCGCCAACACGGGATTGAATATCGTACCCGTTTCAACGCATGAGCGACTGGTAGGCACGATCCGCCCGGCGCTGCTGGTATTGTTGGGCGCCGTGGCGTTGGTGCTTCTGATTGCCTGCGCCAATGTCGCGAACTTGCTGCTGGCGCGCGCTTCCGTGAGGCGGAAAGAGATCGCCATTCGCACCGCGATCGGCGCAACTCGCGGGCGCGTGGTTCGCCAACTGCTCACTGAGAGTCTCTTGCTCTCAATTCTTGGTGCGGCCGCAGGAGTGTTGCTGGCGTTCTGGGCCATAGAACTCCTTATTTCATCAGACCCTGCGAATCTTCCGCGCGTCGCCGAGATCCGACTGGACAGGTCTGTCCTTCTGTTTACGGTTGGGTTGGCGACCTTGACCGGTCTCTTCTTCGGACTTGCTCCGGCCCTGCAGGCTTCCAGGACCGATCTCAATGAATCGCTGAAGGACGGCATGCGCGAAAGCAGTGGAGGAATCAAGCGCAACCGGACTCGCAGCGCCCTCGTGATTTCCGAGATTGCCCTCTCCATGATTTTACTAGTGGGCGCCACGCTGCTGTTTCAGAGCCTGCGCCGAATACTGGCAGTCTCACCTGGCTTCGAGCCGAACAACGTCTTGACTGCCGAGGTTTCCGTCAGCAGCGCGAAGTATCCCGAGCCGGCGCAACGCGCGGCTTTCTATCGCGAAGCTCTGGAGCACATCGCCGCACTACCCGGAGTGGAGTCAGCAGGCATTGTTTACCCGCTGCCGCTGGGAGGTAATTTCGAGTCCTACACTTTTGACATCGCAGGCCAGCCGCCATTCCCGCCCGGACAGCAACCTTCCTCGGATAGACGAATCATCAGTCCCGACTACTTCCGCACAATGAGCATGCCCTTGCGTAAGGGACGTGCGTTCGGAGCCCAGGACCAGGCGACAGCGCCCGCCGTAATGATCGTCAACGATACTTTCGCGCGCCGCTTCTTTCCCGGCGAAGAAGTCATTGGCAAACGGATCATCCCCGGCGAAGGAAGACAACCGGTCACGCGCGAGATAGTCGGTGTCGTAGGCGATGTACGACATGAAGGACTCGATGTCGACCCGTCGCCCGAATACTACATCCCTTACGAGCAAGCCTCCGTTGATGACATGACAGTCGTTGCACGAACGACCGGCGGGAACCCGACGAGCATTGCTACGGCCTTGCGAGACGTAATCAGGGGGATGGACAAGGAGCAACCTGTTTACAACATTCGTCCTATGACCCAACTGCTCAGCGAGTCGCTGGCGCAGCGGCGGTTCAATCTGGTGTTGCTGGGTGGGTTCGCAGTGCTGGCCCTGGTGCTGGCGGGCATCGGGATCTATGGCGTGATGAGTTACTCGGTCGCGCAACGAACACGCGAGATCGGCGTGCGCATCGCGCTCGGAGCACAGTCTCGTGACGTTCTGAAGATGGTGTTGTCACACGCGCTGGGGCTCACCGCTATCGGGCTGGCACTGGGTCTGATTGGGGCGTTTGGGTTGACGCGGTTTCTAGTCACTATGCTCTTCGAGGTAAAGCCGACGGATCTAACGACGTTTGCGATCGTCTCAATCGTGCTGGGAGCGGTGGCGATTGCCGCCTGCCTGATTCCAGCGCGTCGTGCCACCAGGGTCGATCCACTGGTAGCGCTGAGGTATGAATGAAAATCCATTGGTTGCTGGGGCTGTAAAACTTAGTTGCGTGAAGCGAAGCATGACCTGACGTCGCGCACCACGTCACTCAAAACAGAACCGTTTGCTGTAGCCAATGGATGCTGGCACTCAGGCTGAATCGTTGCCCGACGTCTATC
The DNA here is from genome assembly GCA_023717605.1 of Pyrinomonadaceae bacterium. GTDB lineage: Bacteria > Acidobacteriota > Blastocatellia > Pyrinomonadales > Pyrinomonadaceae > PSRF01. The sequence goes on along the minus strand of JAMQPH010000734.1, from coordinate 578 downwards.
GCGAAAAATAGCCCGGTTTTGTTTGGCAAAGGCCACTGCATAGTCTGGAACTAATCGTAGAGTTGCACACTAGATTGAATGCCAGGACCCATTGGCTACCGCAAACGGTTCTGTGAGTTGAGCGATAAATCTCGTTTCTTAGGAAATCAAAAATTCGGCAATCGCAGAGGAAGTATTAACCCATGGAGTCACTAGTCAAAGACCTTCGTTACGGTGTCCGCTCTCTCCTGAAGCATCCGGGTTTTACCTGTATTGCAGTTCTCACGCTGGCGCTGGGTATTGGTGCGAACACCGCAATCTTCAGCCTGGTCAACGCTGTGTTGTTGAGAGCGCTGCCTTTTCGCGAGCCTGATCGTCTGGTGATGGTTTGGGAAGATGCGTCTTTTGCCGGTTTCCCTCGCAACACGCCGGCGCCAGCCAATTACGCGGATTGGAAAGAGCAGAATCACGTGTTCGAAGACATGGCCACGTTCGACGACCGCAGTTTCAACATGACCGGGGACGGCGAACCGGAAAAGGTCCAGGCTTTCGGCGTGACGGCCAATTTCTTCGGACTGCTCGGCGTCAAGCCGGTGCTG
>JAMQPH010000700.1 GCA_023717605.1 Pyrinomonadaceae bacterium | reverse complement strand
GTTTAGAGTTCGACCTTTAGGTTGTCTCTTTCGCAGCAGCAAGCTAAAGCTTGAACTCTGAACTACCATCGTCAGGCGGTGGTTTAGAGTTCGACCTTTAGGTTGTCTCTTTCGCAGCAGCAAGCTAAAGCTTGAACTCTGAACTACCACTCAGACCCGTTGCGCCGATGTTGCTAAATCAAATGCAGGATCCGACGCGCGCAAAACTTTAAATGTTCTCAGAGTAAGCACGATGGTCGTCGCAAAGACCAAAGCGCCGCAGGCGACGTGCGCTACCGTTATCGCTACCATCGGTTGCAATGGCTGCGGATCGTTAGGTGACGCGAGCCGTGTTAAGTACGCCGCAACGCCCAGCATTAGTTGTACTGTTAGCAAAGCGAGTGCGATTACCGCAGGTCTGGACAAAAACGCTTCGCTACCATGTCGACGCAAAATCATGATCGCCGCGCTGGCCAATACAATTGTCACCGCGATAGCTCCGGCGATATGGGCCATGAGCAACTCTGTCGGCAAGTGCTTATCCCAGGTAGCGGAATGTCGCAGCGTAGCACCGAGAATGAGCTGCAGAAATATAGTTGTCGTTGTCGCGATGCAGACATATCGAACCGGCAAAGGGCCCTTTTCCTCTAAGGTTACCTGCTGGCTCATCCAACTCTTCGAAGTAAAGACTGCCAGGGCCACTGTGGTGCAAAAGAAAATCTGCGCCAGTGTGGCATGCGCCGTCGAAACGGCCAGAGGCAACATCAGTTTCACGGTCAGTCCGCCCAGAAGCCCTTGAGCAATCACCATGAAAAGAGCAAAGACTCCCAAACGGCGTACCCATCGCCGCGGTTCTTTCCAAAAGAGAAATACGACCAACCCGATTGTCAGCAAGCCGACCGAAGTGGCCACCATGCGGTGACCGTGCTCCCAGAACAGATTTCCCACCATCTCAGGAAAGAACTGTCCATTGGAGAGCGGCCAATCTTCCGTCGCCAACCCCGCGTCATTACTCGTCACGAGCGCACCGGCAATGATCAAAAAAAACGTCGCGCCCGCCACAAGCAATGAAAAACGATGGAGACCTTTGTTCACCTGGTGTAATTCTGTTCCTGTCATCCCTATTCAATTGATTGCCGATTTCCAATTGCCAATTGCCGATTCGTCAGAGGTCAGCGGCGGCAAGCTCTCGACTGTCTTCAAATCGGCAATCGGCAATCAAAAATCCCCGTCAGTGTCTTCCGATCATCGGCACTTCGAGCGCCGGCATCATCTGCAGTCCGCCTCGCGATGAAGCAGTTGCGGCCTCACCGAAAGCGAAGTCAGCCTTCCCGCTGCCATTGGCTGGCACTGTGACTTGCATCGTCTTCTCAGTGCCGTTAGGACCACCTTTTTCAAACCACGCCGCCACGGTGTAGGTTCCGGGAGGCACACCCTTGATCGTGAAGGTTCCATCTTCAGCGCTGACCGCATAGAACGGATGCTTGAGAACGCCGATGTAGGACTTCATCCAGGGATGTTGATTGCACTTGACCGGAATCAAGACCTCAGCGCGAGCGAAAGTCTTCTCGATTGGCGGAGCGCCGTTAGGCTGCGTCTGGTTCCACTCGGGATTGCTCTTTGGTGTCGGGTGGATGTTGTGCTGGGTCGGATCGCTGTTCGTGATCTTCAGCTTCTGGTTTGCCTGCAGGCCCATCACGTGCGGGACGTAGTGGCACCCCTTTTGGTCAAGGGTAACTGCCTCTGTCGGAGTGGGGAAGGTGTACTCCGTAATCTTGGTGCCGTCGGCAGTTGCGCCATCCTTGATGTAAACAAAGACATTCGCGAGTTTGCCGTCTTTAACTACAGTGTCTTCGGTCGAGAGGTTCGGATTGCTTGACCCGCAGACCGGATCTGCTGACGTGTCGATTTTCTTCGGAGCCGGTGCCGCGCCGTTATATGCGATGGCTCCAGTTACTGTTCCCTCGCCGCCCTTCGGTGGCGTTTTACCAGTTGGTGCGGTTGAGTTTGTATCCGGCCCAGCTTCATTTGTTCCTGACTTGCTGCAGGCTGAACCCAGCGCAAGAAGCGAAAGAACAATGGTTAGGACAAACCAGACCCTCATCTGCTTAAACATAATCAGTTCCTCCAAATTAAGATAACTTTCGGTGCAACTTTAGCACGGGCCCCGTTAGAAGTAGACCCGTGAAACACACCAGACAACTACATTCCGGGGACGCGTGTATTAGCTCGCCCGGCTGTGCGAGCAACGGTTGCACGCTTGTTCTTGCTAATCTTCTTCGCCAGATTCTCATTGCTCTTCCGCCCCACTCTTCCCTGTGTTTGAGCGCTCGTACTGGCCGTGGGTTGTACCGGAGAAGTGGCTAACAACCGTCTTTGCTCTTCCGGGGTCAGCAATAACATATAGCGAACGAGCAAGTCTGCATGGTCATGCTTGTACTCGTTTGCGCTGGCCGGTGGATTTGGAAGATTGATAACCCATCGCTCCCCTTCCTTTCTGAACAATCCACTGGGCATGGCAGTGCCCGGGCTGATCTGAGCGGGATCAAGCAGCCAGCGGAACGTCCAATCAGGCTTGAGGCGTTCGCCGGCAAGCAGGAAGTTAGGTGCAATGGCTTTTTCGTCGTGTGTTGGCTCTCCGGTGATGTGACACTTCAAGCAAGGGGTGCCGGAAGTAAACATCTGCCGTGCCACGAGTTTTTCCTGCTCAGTCAGCGGTTGAAGCGGCTCTTTAATATAGGGCTCCTGCTGACCGGAAAGCGCCATGAAGAACCGCACCAAAGTTTGCAGTTCGTTGGGCGAAAAATTGAACGTCGGCATGCGGGCTTTTAAGTACGGTCGCACGCCGTTGCGATCCTGTCCCGGCTGGGCTTTCAACTGTCCGCTCCCCTGATTTGCCTCTCCGTTGCCCGTAATTCCTCCCTTCGCCCGTGCACTCTCATTGCCACTGGCAGTGCTCTCAGTAGTAGAGGTCTGGTTTGTGGCTGGCTGAGTCGCCGGTCCTTTCTGATCGCTCAAAGAAGGATCATGTAGAAAACGCAGCAGCCAGTTGGGATCAACGCGGGCGCCTTCGCTTGTCAATCGGGGCGGCAGCAGGTCCTTGCCTTCAGGCGTTTGATAAACTGGGACATCCATCAATACTGAACGTTGACCCACCTGAATCTGGTGACAACCCATGCAGTTATATTTCTTGATCACCCACCAACCATTCTGTACGTCCTGCCTTCGCTGGTCCTGCGGGTTATAGAAGAGCGACGCCGGCACATTCGAGCCTTCGGCCCCGACGCTGCCGAGCAGAAATGTGGTGAGCGCATTTCGCCACTCCGGTGTGAGATAAGGCGTAGGCATCCGCAACCGGTCCTTCGGATCTTTCTCTTTGCCCCGATCGTAGATGGATGGGTCGGCCAGCTTGTGTTCGAAGAAACCTTTGTGGTTGTACCAGGGTTTCTCCGAATGTTCGCCGTGCAACTTAAGCGGATCATCGTGTCCGGTCTCCGCATCGTGGGTCAGCAGAGCGAAGTCTAATCTCTCAATGGGTGTAGCGCCTTCGACCGTAAGTTCCTTACCAATCCGCTGTTCCTCTTCAAATCCCTTGATTTCGTGGCAACTGGCGCAACCGTACTGCTTGATTAGCCCGTGACCTTTCTCCTTCAAGTTTGGATCGTCCATGAAAGAGGCGTCGGCATAAGAAGGAGGTGAAGAAAGCGAGAACAAGTAACTGGCGATGTCTCGAGCGTCCCGGTCACTCAGCCGGAAGTTTGGCATCACCGTCATGTTCTGAACTTGTAACTCGGTGCCGTCATTCGGACAGCGAGAGTTCAGCTCAGTATCAAACACGTAAGGCTTATTGTTTTTGCTGTAGTCCTCTGCTGTTAGATCGCGTTTTTCCTTCGGACAATACGGCGCCCAACGCTCGCGTGGGTTATGAACCCAGCGCACGATGTATTCGTAGTTAGCCTTCTCCCCCACGCGCTGCAGATTCGCCGCAAATGTGCCGCCAATTGGGCTGTCGGCATCGCCGATTGCGTGGCAGCCGAGGCAACCCCGGGTTTCAAACAACTCCTTGCCGTGGGCGGCGTCACCACGCGCTTGATCTGGAAGCTTGCCCGTGAAGCTCTCTTGCCACAGATAAGCTGAGATCGCTTTGATCTGCTCCTCACCATCTGGATCGACGCCGAATCGCCAGAACGTCGGCATTTTAGTTCCCGGTCGAAAACCCTGAGGATCCCTCAGCCAGAATGGGACCCATTCCTTGCGCAGCTTGAGCCGAATATCTTTCAGGTTCGGACCAATCTTCTTCTGATCCTGCATTAAATACTTTGACTGCAGGTTCAACTGATCGATGCGCGCGGCGAGCAGGCTATTCGAGACGCGCAAAGACTCCGCATGCGCCAGTAGCCTTTGCGCTTCAGCATCATCTGCCGCCTGATTAGCTGATTCGGTGTCCTGCCGAATCTGTTTCTCGTTACCGATTATTTGATCTTCGAGTTGAGTCGTGCTCTGCCGAGTGCCGGAAAGAGCATCCGTCTCTCGATCGAAACCTTCATAACGGTGACAGCCTACGCAACCACGTTGATAAAAAAGGTCTCGACCAAGATTCAATGTCTCCGCGCCCTGGGTGACCCGATCTTTGGCGTGGCACTGCTGGCAGCCGGCTTCAATGTTCTCGCGTTCAAACAACGGCCATAGCCAGTATTTATGCCGTCCGTGGCCTTTGACTTCACTGGTAGTGGCGCGGCCGTTCCCCCAGTGACAACCCGAGCAGCCAAAACGATCCGGGTTATGAATCTGTAGCAGTTCCCTGTTGGGATGGCTGACAAATGCGCGCGCCAGACTGTCCGGCTTCTTGCCGGGTCCTTCAGGCGCTAAGTCAGCCGGTGTAATGTCCAACGGCTCGCGGATACCGACATGACAAACTTCGCAACGGTCGACGATATCTGACTCGTTAGCACTGATCTGGTGACCGAGGATGGAGTAGTCGAAGTTGTCCATCTTCCTGATGAGACCGTCGATCTGAGCAGGGCCTAACCCGATCATGTGGTGGCGCAGATAGTCGTCCCGCTTCTTTGTGAGGTCAGTAGGCTGTTTGAGCAACTCTGCTTTCCGACCCAGAAGCGTGGCCTTTTCGTCGCGGAGGTCGTTGTAGAACTTCTCGAGCTGCTGATAGTTCATTTTCTGCGTAACGATCTTGTCTGAGCCATCAGCAGCTGGTAACTCGACTTCGACCACTTCCTGCCGTTTCTCCTCTGCCTGTCGACGATATTTCTCCTTGGCGGAGTCCTTAGCAGTTTCAATGTTGTAGCTGATGACCGTGAGGCGACCGCGTTGATTCTGGAAGGGATCAGTTACCGCATCGAGTTGTTTTTGAATATGCGCGACCTTCTGATCGATCTCGGCGGTTTCTGGCCTGACTTGTTCCTGCACAGCTCTTGCTTCGGCGTCGAGCGTCTGATACTCGGCGCTCTCTTTAACTTCCGCTTCAGTCTTACCGGCTTGCGGTTTGATACTCCTCAGGTAGCGGGTGTAACGGCTGACAAACTCTTGTTGAATGTTTTTCCAGGGACGCTGACCGAAAGCTTCATCCCAAAGGGCCCATACCAGCGAACCGGTAAGAAGCAGAGCGCAAAGCAGCATCATGGCGCTCGTAGAGCGGCTCACTATGGGATCCTGTGCCGGGCCATCAGGCTCTTTCTTCACCAACGATTCGCTAGCTTCAGGAGAGTCGGCCACTCAGGATAATTCCTCCGCACTCGTCAAATGTTGAACCATTCAGATGTTGAACCAGGGCGTCACCCAGACATATTTGATCGTTAACCCAAGCCGCAGGATAAGTTTCACCGGCATCGCCAACAGCACACTGATCGCGAAAAATTGAAAAGTTAAGTACTGGAGAATGCTGGTTCGCTGTAGCAGCTTTTGCTCGAACGGATCACGCGGGAACAAATTCGAACGAAGGGGCCGTCGAAACTTGATCCGTTTAAAATCAACCGTCATTAGCCAGTGGAAAAAGAGGGCGCCTACTATGTAGAAGCCTCCTACAACCAGAAGGCCAAAGATGAACTTGCCTACGCCGGTCTGGAGAAACCCGAGATGCAGCGTTTTACCAATCCAACTGGTAGCGACTAAGTCGTGCAGATCGATGTTCTTATCGAACACAACCGCGTTGTGATCCCAGGTCTGACCGGGCCAGAACCAGATCCAACCAGGGCCGCGGATGAAAGTTCCAATTACGATCAGCAGGATCCACTGCAGAAACCCAACGGCAAACATTCCCACCGCAAATCTGCGCTGTCTAAGCGTGTAATAGCCGTTGCCGAGCGGATTTGAATCGACGTAGGGGAAGACCATCAAACCCACCATGATGATCGAAGGCATTACCACGCCGGCAATCCATGGATCGAAATAGACCAGCATTTCCTGCAACCCAAGGAAGTACCAGGGGGCCTTCGAGGGATTCATGGTCAGGTTAGGATTGGCAGGCTCTTCCAGCGGGGCGTTCAGGGTGATCGACCAAACAAAGAGGATGACCGTAACGATTACAGCTACCAGAAACTCGATGCGCACCAAATAAGGCCAAACATGGAGCTCACGCGCCCATCCCGGTCGCCACGGCTCCGCCTTGCGATGGTGGGTTTTTGCTAGCTTCGGATCTAGCTCCAGCTCCTTAATCAACCGATCATTAGCCAGCGATTGCCTGACGCCCATCCAGGTAAAGAAAGGAACCAGGAACAACATCGCCACGATTGGAACGTTGTCCGGCGCCGAAGAGATCTTCCACAGCTGATGCCAGTCTTCAACCTTCAGCACCGCGAGGACAACCACGGCTACCAGCACGCCCAGGCCTATCAACTTACCTTTGCTTAAGTTGAATCTACGCTTCGCCATAGTTTAGCAACTGACTGTGCGAACTCAGGGGTCGAACTACTTTTTCTTAACCGCCTTCATCTCTGACTCAAGCATAACCGGGGCCGGACCAGAGATGCCGCCGTCTTTACGTATGCGCCAAAAATGCACAGCCATGAAAATCGAAGCCACGAGGGGGATACCAATGCAATGCCAGATGTAAGAACGCAGCAACGCATTCGAGTCAACTATCGATCCACCCAGTAGTCCAAAACGAACGTCATTGAATTGAGTCATTCCCAGCTGAACTCCAAAGGGCCCTTCGGATCCCAGCATTGGCGTCGCGCGAGCCATGTTGGTGCCTACTGTCACCGCCCAGAACCCAAGCTGATCGTCCGGCAGAAGATATCCCGTAAACGAAAGCAGCAGAGTCAGCACCAGCAAGACCACTCCGACACCCCAATTGAATTCTCGTGGTTTCTTGTAAGAACCAGTAAGCACGACCCGAAACATGTGCAGCCAGGTGGTTATCACCATCAAGTGGGCCGCCCAACGATGCATATTGCGAAGGAGCTTTCCGAACGGGACGTCATGTTCCAAATACAGGATGTCCTTAAAAGCGTCAGCCTTCGTTGGGTGGTAATAGAACATCAAGAGCACACCCGTGAAGGTAAGCACGATGAAGAGGTAGAAGGTGATGCCACCCATGCCCCAGGTAAAGGGATAACGCACGGCGTCGCGGTTAATTTTCGCTGGATGAAGGTGTAGAAAAACGTTAGAAAGTACTGCAAGAGAACGGTTGCGGGGATCGGAGCGATCGTGAGAGACGCGAAAGATCGATTTCCAGAGCTGCGTATCCTGCGGGTCCTTGTACGCTTTAACCTCTTCGACGGCGCGACCTTTTAGCGCCATACCGCTATCGCGAACCTTTTCGATCAGGCTTGAGCCTGACTTCTCGCCGGTGGTTAGCTGCTTAGTCTCTTTTTGTTCCGGTTGATCCGGACGTTCTGGGTCCATAACCTCTCGCTGCGACTGTTTTCTCTCAGAAAGCGGGTGAGTCCGCCAAGCGTCCCCTGCCAATACTCACAACGGAATGTAAGGGCCGCCGGTGTTGTTCGGCTGCTCCTCGAACCTGTTCTTTCCACCCTTCGGCCAATCGTAGAGCCTGCCAATATCCACTAGGATCTGACCCTCTGGATCCAGTTCGACATGAGCCCGGTCCATCGGCCGCGGCGCCGGACCTTCGAAGTTTATTCCTTCGCTGTCGTAACCGCTGCCGTGACAAGGGCATTTGAATTTATTCTCGCTTGCCTTCCAATCGGGCGTACAACCGAGATGGGTACAGCGGGCGTAGATCACAAATAGGCGGTCAGAGGTCTTGGTTACCCAGATGCGATATTGCTGTTGCCATTTTGTATCGACTCCCAGTGCGTAGTCGCTCGGAGGACCGATCCGGAACGAACTGGAAGGCTCAAAAATCGTTCGTGGCAAAAAGAACCGCAGGAACATCAAGAAGCACGTCGTTAGAAACCCGACCACGGAAGCCCAAACGATCCGACGCCGCATCTTGTTAACTGGAGGATCTGGAGCGCTTTCAACGACTGCGCCTGGAGCTTTAAGGGCAGGCTTTGCCGCTGGTGGCGGCGCCTTCGCGGGCGCGGACGGTGGCGGAGGTGCAACTGCCGTCTCTCCGGTCGCGGCGTTGGATAGCTGTTGATTGGCCGGACTATCCACTATGCATACCTCCGTCGATTGGAATCTGCGACCAGGTCGTCGCAGGTACACTTGTACTTAAATAGCAGAGCCTGAACTATACAACTCCCCACAAAGCAGGGATCACTCTCTGCGAAATTGCCCGAATTATTTGCGTAATCATTAAGAGCGCCGCGCCGTTAAGATTTATAATTGGCTCGGTGGCGATATTTATAACCTGTTTTCTGATTCACTGGCAAGCAGTATTTACTCGATTAGACGAGACTACCTTGCCCGAAGAATTCGTTCGCTCCCTGGTGATCAACAACGGGGTTGCTTGCTTCAATGTGGTATGACTCGCCTATGAAAACCAAAGTCGTTATCTATTCCCGACCCGGTTGTCATCTCTGTGAAGAAGCTAAGGAGGTGATGCGCGCCGCCAGTTGCGCGGGTGAATACACTCTCGAAGAAGTAAATATCGAAAACGATCCTGAGTTATTGCAACGCTACAAAGATGACATTCCCGTGATCACATTTAATGGTATCGAGGCGTTTAGGCATCGAGTAAGTGCGGAGGAATTTCGGAGGCGTATTCTGGGGTCTCTGTTGTAGCTAACCTCTGTCGTAGTCTTTTTTCGTGTTCGTTCGTGTGATTTCGTGGATCGTGTGTTTGGCGGGGAACCACAACGATCCACGAAATAACACGAACAAACACGAACAGCGTATTTGCAGGCCGGTGCTGGAAAATTAATAGTAACGAAGAGCCAAAGACTCACTAACCACAACTCCGAGCTTCTGCAAAATTCAACGCTCGGCTTGAGTCCTCGATTGTGGCAAACAATCTCGCTCGCTCGCGTTCGTCGGTCGTCTGTCGGTAAGCCATCAACAAGTCTTTCAACGAAGCAAGTTCGCGGTAAAGTCCCGCATTCTCAACGGGTGGGGTCAGGTAAGAAATCAGCTCCGCATAGGAGCGGCGCTTGGCAATGGAACCTTCTGAAGGGTTGTTGACGCTGTAGATGTAGATGTTTGGCAGTTCGCCCACAAGTCGATCCGGCCAGCACGTTCCGGAAAGTCCCACTTGCTTGCCGGGCATGAATTCCAGCGCTCCGTGGGTACCAACGTGGATTACAGCATCCGCATTGAGCACGCGGGACAGATAAGTATAAAACGCCATGAACCCGTGATGGGGCGCACCGCCGCGAGCCATCATCAGCCGCATCGGATCGCCTTCGAACCCAAACGTCGGCTGCACACCAATAAATACGTTGCCCAGCGTGAGGCCCTGAATCAGCACCTCATTTCCAAACGAATTGATTCTGCCGGGTGCTC
>JAMQPH010000680.1 GCA_023717605.1 Pyrinomonadaceae bacterium | reverse complement strand
GCTTCGAAACCAACGTTGAGCGACCGACCATAGCTGAATTCCCGGGCACTGGTCTCGATCAGTCGCACATCGCGATGTTTCTTAACAATTGAAACCGTAGCGTCAGTTGATTCGGAATCCACCACCAGGACTTCCGGCGTGGGGTCGTACACCTGGCTCCGGATCAGGTCCAGGGTTTTCTCAATGGATCTCCCCTCATTCTTGGTTCGTATAACGATGGTAGCCTTCATTTTTAACCCGCCAACGGTCCGCCTCTTCTCTATCACTCACCGGGAGAGGTGATCTGGCGTTCATTCATGAATTATCTACCAACGCTCGTAGCCGGGTCCTGACTCTGCAGCCCTGTGCTTTCCTGAGTTACCTTTCGGCCTGCCCTTTTTCGCAGCCATAACGAGCTACCCGAGTTTCTTGCCATGAGGGGTGCCATTTCGACAACGTAGTCGTGCCACCGATGAACGGCGAAGTTGTTAAACATCATTATCTCGAACTGGCAATTGTATTGGAGGAATGCCCTCAAAACATAGGCCTCATTCCACGCTCTTCCCTCGCGGATCCAATCGATTGGATATTCGAAGGGATAGAATACGTCGTGGAAGTGTACCAACACGCCAGTTTTGAGCCTCGGGACAATCTGGAAAAGAATGTGATTCACATCGCTGCCGATTTTTGCGACGTGAGATGAATCGACGAACAAAATATCGTTCGGCTCCAACTGGTCGAAAAATTCCAGTGGAACTTTTTGAATTTCCATTTCATGCAGGTTCACCCTGGATCGATCCGCAGAAGTTAGCAATTGATGCAAGCGCTCGGCGTGAGGCTCGATAAAACTAAACTGAATCCGTCCCGCGCAAAACATATCGTTAGTATCTAGCATTAGAGCCGATGAGAATCCCGATCCTACTTCAATGATCCTCTTCGGTGTAAAATGTCGGAGCATACCAAATAGGATGACCGCATCTCCCCAGCCAAAATAGTCGTTGTTCAACCAGTAGCGATGTTCCTCCGTGGGCTCATCCTTCCAGCAAAACGATGGGTAGAACTGGAACAGTTCGCGCAACAAGGACTGCTGCCTCTCGCTGTTGAGATCTACTCCGTCCGCACCCTGCGGCAGCCGGTAGATCCTTTCTCTCTCCTTATCGATTTCTTTAAGATCAGGAAGAGGTGAATAAAAGTGTCCGGGTGGCACAAAACGAATTTGCGGCAACTGAAAGAACGCGGCTGATAATTGCTCTTCAAGGTAGCGAGCGACCGTCTTGTGCCGAAGCAGCTGACGCAAAGCCCACTTTACCGCCATTTTAACCACGTGACCGTCCTTGTTCATTCTCACGCACTGGGTGAACACACGGAGATCTCGATAATTGTTAGCTGTCAATTTATTGACATAAGTGCCAACATCCGCCGACCACAGTGGCATTTTATAGATTGGCAGCCATTTCGTAAAGGCGCGCTTCTTGTTAAAGACGAGGAGGCAAAGGGACAGCATCGAATTTTCGGGTTCAAAACTTATATGTTCATGTTAGAATGAAAGTTGAATACTTTCGAAGCTGGTGTCGCTAAGTCACGCCGAGAGCTGTACATGCACGATAACCCTTCTGCACCCACCTTGCTCACCATCGGTACATGCAACCGACGTGCCGGCATCGCCGTCGCGGCGGAGAGTTTTCTACAACATCACCCGGAAGGTCGTGTTTTTGTTTGCCTCGTCGATCGACCCCATCCTCAGATGCCGCCGCTAAATCTTCAGGCGACTACTTTCTTCGCGGATGAATTGGCGCTACCCGGCGGTCGGCGATTTTTGTTCAAATATAACTCGTTCGAGCTTTGCTGCGCCCTCAAACCATTTGCGATCCAGCACCTACTAGATCATTTTGATGTGTGGCGGGTGCTTTACCTGGATTCCGACATCCTCGTCACACATTCCTTCTGGATAGACTTGGAGGAAGCCTGGAACAAAAACGGGATTATTCTCACGCCTCACTTGCTTCAGTTGCCATCGGAACTTTCGTTCGATTCACAACGCTCACTCGTCCAACACGGTGCTTATAATGCGGGATTCTTGGCGCTGGAACGATCCAGTGATTCTCTGCAATTCCTGCGGTGGTGGTCCAGTGTATTGGAGACTGGCTGTACCTTCGATCCTATGAACAACCTTTATGTGGATCAGCGCTGGCTCGATCTCGCTGCGGCGTCGTGTAACGCCGTTTGTGCCCTGCGAGACCCAGGCTT
>JAMQPH010000668.1 GCA_023717605.1 Pyrinomonadaceae bacterium | reverse complement strand
AAACCATAAGTCAGTGAGATGTCGCAGATCTGATTGATCAGACGAGGGGTGCCCTTGCTCAACCGATGCACAAGTGAGCAAGCCTTATTGGTGAATAAGGTCTGGGTGCCGCCGGCCTTCTGCAATCGATGGCTTATATACAGGCTTGTCTCGTCTTCAGTGAACGGTTCCAGGTGATGATCGACGACGATGCGCTGGGCGAATTGAGTCATATCGATCCGTTTCAAGAGCGTGTGGAGGTCCGGTTGTCCGGAAAGAATGATTTGCAACTTGAGCACCTTGCCGTCGTTCAAATTGGATAGGAGCCGCAATTCCTCCAGGAGCTCGGGCCCCAGGCTTTGAGCTTCGTCCACAATGAGTACCACGCGACGGTTCCGCTTCGATTCCCGATTCATAAATTCTGAAAACGTATGATAGGCCTCTACGGGGTCCAATCGTTTGGTGCTCAGGCCAAGAGCAAGGAGAATCCATGGCAAGAGGTGCTCCACGTCATAGCGCGCATTGGTCACAAAACCGATCGAGTATTTTTCGTGATGCTCTGCTATGAGCTTTCGCAGGAGAGACGTCTTGCCCATCCCCGGCTCTCCGGTAAGGACCATGAAGGGCGCCTCGTTGATAAGTCCGTATTCAAGGAGGCTGTAGGCGGTGCGATGCGTCGATCCAGGATAGAGAGATTCCCCATCCGGTAACAGCGCGAAGGGTTTGGTCCGAAGTCCGTAGAATGATTCGTACATGCAGTGCTCGCGATCTGGCTCAGTGTTCTCCGGGCTTCACGGACAGCAGTTTTTTCATGCTAGCAGGAGTCGCAGCTAATTGCCCAGCCTTATTCAGTACCGTTCCCAACACAGGACGGGAATTCTTTACCAGCGACAAGGCGCGCTGCACCTCCTCTGCCGTCGTTTTCCCTTCCTCCACGACAAGTAGCAGCGCATCCGTATAGGGAGAGAAGGCGAGCACATCAGCCGTGTGGAGCAGCGGGGGAAGATCGAAAATCACGATCCGCGACGGGTAGCGATGCTTCAGCTCTTCGACTAAGGCAAGCATTTTGGGCGACGTGAGGATTTCGGTCGAATTGGAAACAGCCCGTCCTCCCGGCAGTAAGACGAAACGGCGGATCCCCGGATGCACCAAGAGATCTTCGAGCGGCTGGTTATCCAGCAGGTAGTCCGCGAGGCCGGGGCAATCATCGAGGCCAAAGACCTCATGGACGCTAGGGTTACGGAGATTGGCGTCGACGAGGAGAACCGTTTGAGCCGTCTCCATCGCAAGACTCACCGCCAAGTTCACCGCAGTCAACGTCTTGCCTTCACCGCGGCCTGGACTGGTGACGCCCAACACATTCCAGTCATGTTCTCGAAGGCGATGCATGACCTGGGTTCTCAGAATTTTGAATGCGTCGACGAAGGGGCCTTTGTCGTACGCAGCCATCACTCGCCGTCGACGAAGCACAGAGAGTGGAATATCCAGCGATCTCGTCCTGGTATACACGATGAGGGGAGACAAGGCTTGGTCGCCGGCAGCCTTTCCGTCTTGTAGCCAGGTACCAGGCTGATCCTGCTGGTCTTTATGAAGCTGCAACGCAGTCCGAAATCGGTCCATGTATTCTCCTAAAACACCAGAAAGTCAGCCTCTAACCTCATACCTCCAACATTCTTCATACCCTACTCTACGCCAAATCGCCTCAATGCGGCAAACCACAGCACATCTAAAGGCACCACGAACATATGCAGCAGCGCGAGAATCGTCACGAGCACGCCAACTCCGGCTCCCTTAAGGAGGCGCCGGCGCATCACGGCCCGGGAGAGATCCTGTTCGTTCGGCATGAAGGGAATCACCGCCAGCGGAGACAACTGAGTTAGTCGCGTAAGCTGTTCCGGCTTGCGTATCGAATGGTCGAGCGATTCCGCGGCGGCGCCGGAGCCGATTCCGCCGGCGAGGGCCAGAATAAATCCCAAAACCACAATGGCGCGCCGGTTGGGCTTGTCCGGCTTCCCCGGCAAGCTGGGTGGATCGATGAGAGAAAACCGTTCGCCTTTTCGCTGAACCTCTAAACCTTCCGAGACCTTGGCTTCCAGCAGCCTGGACCGGATGTCCTGATACTTCTGTCCTGAGGTGTCGCGATCGCGCGTCAGCAAGAGATAATCAGGCTCCATCTCCGGAGTCCGTTCGAGGCGGACGGCATAGTCCTGGAGTCGTTGCTTCACAGCCGTGCGAGTCGCCCGCAGGGCGTCCAGGGAAGAGGTCGCGGAATTGAGCTGAGCCTGGAGATTGATGTAGGCGGGGTTTTCCGGCCTCACCATGGGCCTTCGGAGAGGGACAGATCCGAGCTGTCGAACTTCCTGTTCCAAGGCTTCAATCGTGCGACGGGCTTGAACGACGTCGG
>JAMQPH010000649.1 GCA_023717605.1 Pyrinomonadaceae bacterium | reverse complement strand
GGCGTTTGGCGAGGCTTTACGCGACGACTTCAAGGAGTATCAACGTCAAATTCTGGCGAATGCGAAGGCCCTCGCCAGCGAATTGCAAGAGCAGGGACTTCGCTTAGTCTCCGGCGGCACCGATAATCACCTGATGCTGGTTGATGTGTGGATGGACGGGAAGGGAATTACTGGAAAAGACGCTGAGAAGGCCCTCGAAGCCGCGCACATTACGGTCAACAAGAACACGATTCCGTTCGATCAAAACAAGCCCTTTGTCGCCTCCGGATTGCGCATTGGCACGCCTGCTGTCACCACGCGTGGAATGAAAGAACCCGAGATGCGCGAGATTGGGCGCCTGATCGCCGAGGTCATTCACGCGCACGAATCAGAGGACACGCGTCGGAAGGTGCAGCAAGGTGTGGCTGATCTCACGGCGCGGTTTCCTTTGTATCCGCAGCGTTTGAAGCGCAGAACGGAACATGAGGTGATGGGCGCTGACTAGGCGCTCAAAGGGGTAGTCTCACACACATCGAGGTCTCAAAATGAGCCGCTCGCAATTCACGGTAACCACATTTGCGCCGCTGGTAAGACAAAGATACAGATTTTAGAACGGACGAAGAGGAAGCGCTGTTGGATATTACATTTCGGCTTAAGCGGGTAAAAGACGCATTGGCGTGAAATTGTACGGATACGGACAACCGAAGCCTCGTGCTGAAGTCGAAGGCGGTCGACATACTGAAACCGAAGGCGCCGAAATGGGACTGGCGCCTTATCGATCTTTTTCTCGTTGTCTTCACAATCCTGTTTGCCGTAGCACTACTCGCTCACGCTTACATCGGGGTTTCTACGCGCTACATGGCCGACGATTACTGTACGGCTGCTGTCGTTCATACTGACGGACTCCTGGGCCTCCAAAAAACTCTTTACCTCGGCTGGTCGGGTCGCTTTTCATTCAATATCGCGATCGGCGTTCTCGCACTCCTTGGCCACCAAATTGTTCCCTTCCTGCCGGCCGTGGCACTGGGCCTGATGTTAGTCGTCTTAACTTGGACGATCTCCCGTTTCGGATCGGATTTCAATTGGAGGCGGTCGCTTTTCACCTCCGTTCTACTTGCTGAGTTGATCATCTTCGTCACTTTGAGCGACAACCGGGGAGGCGTTTATGAAGCGCTCTATTGGCAAACGGGGATGCTCACGTATTGGATGCCGTTGATCCTCATGGTTGCTTACGTCGGATTTGTGAAGCACATGGACGGATCGACTAGTCGAGTGCGCCCCGGCGCTCTTCACTTATTGCTGTGCGCTGCTCTTACGTTCATCGCCGGCGGTCTTAACGAAACTTATGCGGTCTTTCAAGTGTGTGGACTGTTGGTCGCGATCGGATGGAATTTCATGTTCTCCGAGCAAAATTATCCTGGAACATACTTCTACAGATCCCTGGGGTTACTGATTCCGGCCCTGATGGCCAAATACATGATTCCGCGAGCGGGCGTGACGGCGGCTCGAGACTTGGTTCCTGGAAGAAAAACGCAGTGGTTAACCATACTCATCCTGCCGCTGGTTTGCTTTGCCGTTGTCATGTCGTGCTTTGTACCTGCGATGTACGTCATGTCTAAACAACCGCCGCCCCGAACGCTGGTTATTCCTCAGTTCATACTGATCTCTCTATTAGTGGCTTGGAGCTATTACACGGGTCATCTACTCAGATATCGCTACTTTGAACGCAGTCGCCGCAGGTTCCCCTTAATCGCAGCTGTATCCGTAGTGCTCGTCAGCGCACTGGCGCTAGCCCCAATCCAAGCTGCGCGGAGAACTTTCTCCAAAGCTGCGAGGGTCAGAGCGCTCGCTCTCATCTGGGATAAACAGGATCGCGAGATACGCAACGCTAAAGATCGGGGGGAAAAAGACCTGACCGTGCCGGTCGCGTACAATATTGGCGGAACCGACTTAATGACGGCCGACCCGCAGTGGTATGTTAATCAGTGCGTCGCACGCTATTACGGAGTGAACACAGTAACGGCCACGCCTTCACTCGAGGGACTGAGGATCATATCCAACGTGCCTGAAGAGTAAGTCGAGCTGGGATTAATAGCCGGGGCTCGATTCCAAGAGTAAAATAAGCTTCGAAGGGTCAAATGAAGGCAAGAATACGGCTGACAATACTACTGATTGTCTACGGCATCGCGGGCTCGCTCGTGACGTCTCAGTCACAGAATGCTGCCGGTCCCACTCAGTGGAAGCGATACAGTCTGGGCAAAGGCGCTTTCAGTGTGCTTTTCCCCGAAAAGCCCACTGAGGAATTTAAGGCTTCTCCGCCGACGCTAACGCTTCCGATTGACTTGTACGTAACTTCGGTCGCAACCTCAGAAGGAATTTTCGTGGCCCAATATAGCCTTCTTGGTGACCTTGCTGAGAAGTGGCGGGAAGACACCAACGAGACTTTTTATAACGGCCTGTGGGATGGGATCTCTTCAAGTATTAATAAACAGATGGAAGACCGTGGGCTCCCTCACAAGACGGTCGTACAGCAGAGACAAAAGACTACTTTTAGCGGACAGGACGGCCGCGAGATAATTTTCACCCTGGGGCCATTGAAAGGCCGTCTTTTGATGACTCGTGTCGGTCGTCACGCTTTCGCAGCAGTGGTTATGAGAACTGAGCAAGGAACGGTTGAGGATCAGGAGAGGTTTTTAAACTCATTCACCATCAATCCGACACTGGTTAAGCCTGTAAAAGCAAGTTAGATACATCTGGCCGTCTCGCACCTCGCCCTCTCCGAATCGCGGGACTTAAAGATCTTTTTCGTTGTAGCGATATGCAAGAAATTTTCGGACCTGACGGTCTAATCGCGAAAGCGCACGCCGAATATGAGTATCGGCCCGGCCAGATTCAGATGGCTGAGGCGGTGATGCGTGCATTCGAAGCTCGGCACCACTTAATCGTGGAGGCCGGAACCGGAACGGGAAAGACGTTAGCGTACCTTGTCCCCGCGGTGGCGGCGGCGCTCGGAGGTCGAGGACGCGTGATCGTCTCGACCGGTACCAAGAATCTCCAGGAACAACTGATGGAGAAGGACATTCCATTCTTGCAGAGTGTGTTGCCGAAGAAGTTCACGGCCGCCTACATGAAAGGACGAAATAACTACGTCTGCTTGCAGCGACTCAATCGTGCGCAGAGCTCTCCGGTTCTCGACGGGCTTGATGAAGTTGACTACTTTGAGGATGTGACCCATTGGTCGAGAGAATCTTCTACCGGCGACCGCGCGGAGTTGGCGAATCTTCCAGAGCATCTTTCCTTCTGGCGCCATATAGATGCACGTTCCGAAACTTGTATCGGTCAGAAGTGTCAGGACTTCGATCCCTGTTTTATTACCCGGATGCGAAATCGGGCTCAGGAAGCCGACATCGTGGTGGTCAATCATCATCTTTTCTTTGCCGACCTGGCGCTACGAAACAGCGCCTACGGCAATGTGTTGCCTGACTATTCCGCAGTTATTCTGGATGAAGCGCATCTGATTGAAGATGTAGTCTCAGAATATTTTGGCGCCCAGGTTTCGAATTATCAGGTGGATGACTTGCTGAGAGATGTCAGTGCTTTGTCTATCGAAAATGCCGAGGCAGATCGGGAAGTGACCAAAACTTGCTCGAGGGTTGAGCGCTTTTCGGAGAATTTCTGGATGGGCTTTCGCTCGGGCCGCGGCGAAGAAGGGCGTTACCCGATTGTTCCTGGCACATTCGCCATCAGGAATGGCAGCGGAGAGATTGTTTCGACTCCACTCGGGGATCTCTACATCTCCCTCGATGGTGCGCTCGCCCGACTCGAGACAACCCTGGATGCGCTCAAGGATAAACCTGCTGAGGTCGAGAATCTCGTGCGGCGGATTAGACAGGTTCGCTTTGACCTACAGTTCATCGTCACCGGATCCGACAAGAAGTTTGTGTACTGGACTGAACGCAGAGGCCGCGGCTTCTTCCTGCGGGCCTCGCCAATTGACGTGTCCGGTCTGCTCGAAGACAAACTATTTGGTCAGGTGGAAACTGTGGTGTTGACCTCGGCAACACTATCAAGCGCGGGGAATTTCTCTTTCATTCGCGAACGGCTTGGGCTCGACAAGGCAGAGGACTTGATTGCGGAATCGACTTTCGACTACCAAAGCCAGGCCCTGCTGTACCTTCCAGCCTCGATGCCCGATCCGCGTTCCTCTGATTGGGCCCAGGCGGCAGCTGCCGAAGTCATCAAGATTGTTAACGCGACGGAGGGGCGCGCGTTCGTTCTATCAACCAGCCTTGCGGGAATGCAGTCGCTGTACGATCTTGTCATGCCGGAGCTGGACTATGCTTGTTTCCTGCAAGGCAGCGCGGCGAAAGGCAGACTGCTGACGCGATTCAGGGAAACGCCGAATGCCGTGCTCTTCGCGACCTCGAGTTTCTGGCAGGGTGTGGATGTTCGCGGTGAACAATTGTCCTGCGTAATCATCGATAAGCTGCCCTTCGCAGTACCGACGGACCCGATAGTTGCTGCGCGCCAGCGTTACATTGAAGACGAGGGCGGATCGAGTTTCTTTGAGTACAGCGTGCCACAGGCGATTATCAGCTTGAAGCAGGGACTGGGTCGGTTGATTCGCAGCACCACCGACCGCGGTGTCCTGGCAGTGCTTGATCCGCGTTTGCGTACGAAAGCATACGGCCGCACGTTTCTGAAGAGTCTGCCACAGTGTCGAGTGACTTCGCAGATTAACGAGTTGAGTCGAATATTTGAATCCCCACTTACCCACCCGACGATAGTCAACATTGAATTGATCTAACCTC
>JAMQPH010000610.1 GCA_023717605.1 Pyrinomonadaceae bacterium | reverse complement strand
TTCGTTGGTCGCCCGACGGCAATCGGATGGTCGTTGTCAGTCGCACCGGACCCAGCGATGGCCGCCCTGAGAACAGGGAACGCAGTGACGTCAGGCATTACAAGAACACCTCTTACAAGTTTAACGACACCGGCTGGTTCGACGACCGTCGCACGCACCTGTGGGTTGTCGATGTGAAATCTGGCAGCGCGAAACAGATCACCGAGGGAAATGATTGGAACGACAGCGATCCGCAATGGTCAAGGGATGGCAGTCGCATCGCCTTTGTTTCCAATCGCACCGGAAAAGAGTATGACCTGAACCGCAATACGGACGTGTGGGTGATCTCGGCTGATGGGGGCGCTTTGACGAAGATCTCCGATCATGAGGAGGCGGACAATAGCCCGCGCTGGTTAGACGATGGGAAGACGATTGCGTATGTAGGCGTGGTCCAGCAGCGCGATCATCCGAAGATTTGGCTCGCGCCAGCAGCGGGCGGTGCACCTTCGATGCTGGCGGTAAACGGACTTGACCTGATTCCTGGCGGTTTGGAATGGGCGGGAGACGGCAAGGCGCTCTACTTCGGGGCCGGCGTGAAAGGCGAAACGCATTTATTCCGCGTCGATCTGGCGAAGAAATCCGCGGTGCAGGTTACTTCAGGAGCGCGGGCAATTCGCAACGTCGACTTCCACTGGCCCACCGGGACTATGGTTTACATGGTCAACGATTTCAAACATCTTGACGACCTTTACGTCGCAAACTTGAACGGTGGTGACGAGCGTAAACTGACGAATCTGAACGAAGCGCTTTGGAAGCAATTGCAATTGGCAGACGTTGAGAGGTTCTCGTACAAGAGTGCTGACGACTGGGACATCGACGGTTTCGTGGTTAAGCCCATTGGCTGGCAAGAAGGCAAAAAGTATCCGCTAATTCTCAATATTCATGGCGGGCCGGCATCGATGTATGGAGTAGATTGGTTTCACGAATTTCAGGTCTATGCCGCAAAGGGCTATGCGGTGCTGTTTACCAACCCGCGCGGCTCGACCGGCTATGGTCAAAGGTTCGAACGCGGCATCGTCAATGAATGGGGCGGCAAGGACTATCTGGACGTGATGAATGGAGTTGACGCGGTGCTCAAGAAATTCAGTTGGCTTGACGGCGAACGCATGGGTGTAACGGGCGGCAGTTATGGTGGCTACCTGACAAATTGGATCGTGGGCCACACGGATCGTTTTAAGGCGGCGGTAACCCTGCGCAGCGTGACTAACTTCGTTTCAGACGAAGGCACGCGTGACGGCGCTTACGGCCATTCGCCTGATTTTGGCGGCGACTTGTTTGAGAAGTTCGATCTCTATTGGGATCGTTCGCCGCTGAAGTATGCGATGAACGTTAAGACGCCCACTCTAATACTGCATTCAGACAACGACTTTCGCGTGCCGCTCGAACAGGGTGAACAGTGGTTTCGTGCGCTCAAACACTTTGGAGTGACCACTGAGATCGTGATGTTTCCGCGAGAGAACCACAATCTCACGCGCACTGGTGAACCCAGGCATCTGATCGAGAGTTTGAACTGGCAGCTATATTGGTTCGATCGCTTCGTGAATGGAAACAGCGGCGCCATTGCCCCGAATCAAAAGTAGAATCAGGAGAACCGATGACACAACCAAGTGTGACTTTCTATCGCTGGAACGACATGCCGAAAGAAAAAGTTTCCGACGTGCTCGATCGTCGACTGATTACCGGTGAACATGTGATGCTCACCCATGTGTACCTCAAGAAAGGCGCGATTGTCCCCCAGCACAACCACCACAACGAACAGATCAGCTACATTCTTGAAGGCGCTTTGCGGTTCTGGATTGGCGAAGACGAGTCGGAAGTGATTGACGTGCGTGCGGGCGAGGTGTTGCACATCCCTTCGCTTGTGAAACACAAAGCTGAGGCGCTCGAGGAGACCGTGGACGTCGACATTTTTAGCCCGCCACGTCAGGATTGGCTCGACAAGACGGACGATTACTTAAGGAAGTGAGAGGGGGACTAAGTGCTGAGTAGTGAGTGCTGAGTGCCGAGTGCTGAGTTCAACCGAGCTATCGCTCAACCACA
>JAMQPH010000603.1 GCA_023717605.1 Pyrinomonadaceae bacterium | reverse complement strand
TTCCTTCGCCACATGGTGCGCAACGTCGTCGGTACGGCGGTGAACGCGGGGAAGGGGAAGCATTCCGCGGAGCACGTCGGAGCGATCCTCCGGGCGCGCGACCGGTCCGTCGCCGGGGTCAACGCTCCCCCCCACGGCCTCTTCCTCTGGCGCGTGTCGTACTGAGGAGCCGCCCGGCGGGAACTACTTCGCCGGGAGCGAGAGCGCAAACTGCACCCGCGTCATCCTGCCCCACTCTTGACCGAAAACGCTTCCAGGGAGTATGGTCAGGGCGTCCGTTGCCTGCTCCACCTGCCAAGGGGTGATCCCCGGCGAGGAGGCGAGTGTGGTGAGGAATCCCTCGGCGTCGTTGCGTGTCGCGAGGTGAAGCGACCTATCGGACTTCCGTTTCCCAGGGAACTCAGCAAGGACCATGCTATACAGCACGGGCCACCACGACCGGCACCCCCCACCGCCTATGAAGGAAAATTACGGCCCGGGCTGGGCACCTGTCACAGCCCGCTCCGTCTAATCAACTGTTGGGCAGATACTCGTTGGACAGGAGGGCAGATGAGGCGATTTATTCTATTTTGTTTCCTTGCGTTACCAGGCCAGTTGTGGGCAGAGACACAACGTGTCGTAGATATTCCAACCCGCCCGGGCGTTACTCAGCGAATGGTATTGGTAGAGCCCGAAAAACCGAAGGCTGCGGTTGTGCTTTTCCCAGGGGGTCATGGCGGGCTTCAGATCTCACCGACTGGTGACTTCAATTGGGGTGAGCGGAACTTCCTTGTACGAGCACGGCAATTGTTTTCCAAGAACGGACTGATGGTTGCCGTGGTCGATGCGCCATCCGATCGCCAAAAGCCACCGTACCTCGGGGGCTTCCGTCAAACGTCGGAACACGTTGCCGACATCAGGGCCGTTATCGCGTGGGTAAGGCAGCAAGCCAACATTCCCGTCTGGCTGGTGGGCACAAGTCGAGGGACACAATCCATAGCATTTATCGCGACGCAACTCACATTGGCCGATGGTGGGCCGGACGGTATTGTTCTCAGTTCGACCATGCTTACCGACAAACCAGGTAATCGGCCTGTTCCGGAAATGCCTTTATCTAAAATCCAAATTCCAACACTCGTAGTCCATCACAAACGGGATGGGTGTGAACATTGCCAGTATGGTGACATTCCAAGACTTATGGAAAAATTGACCAACGCTTCTCGTAAAGAGCTACTCACATTTGAAGGAGGAAAGAACCAAGGGGATCCCTGCGAAGCAATGGCCTATCATGGGTTCAACGATATAGAGCCAGTGGTTGTAAGAAAGATCTCGGAATGGATTGTCTGGAAGAAGAGCACCGATTGATCGGACCAAGTGCTGCCCGACAACCAGTTGAAGCTGACGGATGCCCGCTGTAATACGTGAGGCCCCGCAGCTCAACTGGAGCGGTAGCCCTATCTACAGAGGTGAAGATGAAAAAGATCGATTATAAGAAAGAAATGAAGCAACTATATTCGGCGTCGGTGAAGGAACCAGGAATCGTCGACGTTCCAGAGATGAATTTTATTATGGTTGATGGTCATGGCGACCCGAATACTTCGGAGATGTTTAAGGATGCAGTTGGAGCATTGTTTCGTATTTCCTACACGTTAAAATTTATGATTAAGAAAAGTGATATCCAAATTGATTATGGGGTTATGCCTTTGGAAGGCTTATGGTGGGCTGATGACATGAGTAAATTTGTTACGGGCGAGAAAGAATCATGGAAATGGACTGCAATGATTATGCAACCCCAATGTGTAACGGATAAGTTATACATAGAGGCAAAGGAAATAGTACGTAAGAAGAAGGATATGGTAGCCATATCAAAGCTAAGGTTTGATTCATTTCGTGAGGGCAAGTCCGCTCAAATAATGCATATGGGTCCATTTTCTGAAGAAGGCCCGACGATAGAGAAACTACATAAATTTATAGTTGCCAGAGGATATAAGATATTCGGAAAACACCATGAGATATATATGAGCGATATTAAAAGAACAGCACCAGAGAAATGGAAGACTATAATTCGTCAACCGATGAAGGGCTAACTACGGCTTGAAGCTGACAGCCGGCAACCGAGCTGGCAGACGAAAAGCGTGTCGAGCGTGCTGGTTCTTGCTCACACCGTCTCCAGCTTAAGCCGAGCGTTGACCGGCTATGAATAGGAGAGCAACAATGCTTAATTACGAACTAAAT
>JAMQPH010000601.1 GCA_023717605.1 Pyrinomonadaceae bacterium | reverse complement strand
AAAACTTGACCGGCAACTGCATTCATGTTGCCTGTATCCTGCAGGTATCGTGAGAAAGCTATGAAGTTAAGATTCGCCGCATTGAGAATCAGCTCAATCGACATGAAGATGACGATGATGTTGCGGCGCGTGAGCACTCCCGCCACACCGATGATGAATAGCAGAGCACCAATAACAAGGAACTTCGACAGATCGGGATTCCTGGCGCTCTGCCACATCACATTAAGGCGGCCGCCGTCGGCTTGCTGAATCAGGAAAGCAAAGATGGGAGCAAATAACGTAAGCATAGAGTCTCTCGATACGCTAGGACGGCTCTTGCAAGTTCTCCGCCAGGTCTGCTTCCTGAGCCACTTTCGCCAGCAACACTTCAGGATCGACGTCATCCACGGCGGCCTCCTGCTTAAGAGTGCGTGCTAGCATCACGGAACCGACAATTGCGACCAGTAAAAGGACGCTGGCAATTTCAAACGGCAGCGACGCAAATCTATAAAGACTGTTACCTACATGCTGCGTGTCAGTCGTAATCCTGCTCGTTCCCGTGGCGCCCTTGGCCAGGTTTTCATCCTGCGCACGACGCTGCTCGATAGATCCACTCAACTTGCCTTCGTCTCGCTTCTGCAAACCCTGATAGCCTGTATTAATCGCAAATAAAAGACCTGCCACGAGCAGTAGACAAACCACCAGGCTCGCTGCAACTTGACGCGGCTTGTTGAGAATCTCGGAGCGTCCCTGC
This sequence comes from Pyrinomonadaceae bacterium, assembly GCA_023717605.1. Lineage (GTDB taxonomy): Bacteria > Acidobacteriota > Blastocatellia > Pyrinomonadales > Pyrinomonadaceae > PSRF01. The sequence continues at coordinate 41,682 of JAMQPH010000601.1, read as the reverse complement.
TCTTCCGCGCCTACGTTGACCAGCATGATGACGAAGAGAAACAAAACCATCACTCCGCCGACATAAACCAGAATCTGCACGCCCGCAATGAACTCCGCGCCCAGCAGGATAAAGAGAGCGGCCACCGCGAGAAGGGAGGAGATCAGAAATAGGGCACTGTGGACGGCGTTGCGCGCCATCACAGTCAGGAGACCTGCAAAGATAGCAGCGATCGAGAAAACCCAGAAAAAGACTGCTTCCCAGCCAGTTAAGATCATTTCCGATTGCCAATTGCCGATTGCCGATTTTGCCTAACGCGCTTTGAAGCTGATATGCGAGATCGTGCCATTATCTTCGTTAGTTCATTAGCTTCCCGGAGCAGTGGTAAAACACGGCTCGCTTGAAGCAGGGTCGCCTCGATAATCAACTCCAACCAGAACGCGCTCTCATCCGCTTCTTCTTCAACGACACCGATCTTCGCAACAAATTCGGCCGTCGATCGGCCGCGGCACGCCGCGCGATAATTAGCACCCACCGAAGTGCCCGCTCGAACCAACTGTCCTTTAACAACCTTACCCTCGACGGTGTTGGGTAAGGCGGCAGCGAGTTTTAGAATTCTTAATGCAAACTGCTTCGTGCGTTTCTTTAAATCGTCAGCGTTCATGGCGTGAGGTGTCCATGTAAACTGTTTAGTTCAACAACTCGCCAATTGGCAATCGGCAATTGGCAATCGGAAATGTATTACCTCGTGTATTTGACCGTTTCCCGTCCCTGCTCGAGCATCTCGCGATTCCAGACAAATCCTGCGCGCGAATAGGTAGCCAACTCGAAGTCTTGAGTTAGTTCCAGGCAGGACGTGGGACAGGCTTCCTGGCAAAGCGCGCAAAACATGCAACGAGAGGTGTCGAAGATAAACTCGTCGAGCACCTTTTTCTTGCGCGGCTTGCCGGCCACCACAATCTCTACATCCATCGCCAGGACGTCAATGCAGTCTTCGGGACAGGCAATCGCACAGAGGTTGCACGCGATGCACAACGTGTCGTGCGTTTCGGGATCCATGTTCAATCTCGGCGCTCCATGAAAACGCGGCGCCACGTCGGGTCGAACCTTGGGATACTGCTCAGTGTAGATGCCCTTGCCGCCCACTGAATCACTATCAGTAACCGCGCCGATGTTGTACTTCAGCGTCAGGCCCAGACCCTTTAAGAGATCGGCCATGAAGAAGCGCTTGAGCTTGTCGATGAACTTAGGCTTTGGGACTTTGACTAAAGGCATAAAGTTATTCTTGATTGCCGATTTTTGATTTCAGATTTCAAATCTGAGATATCTGAGATCTCAAGTTTCAAATCCGAATTCGCTGATCCGAAATCTCATACCCGGTCGCTACGGCTCTCGGTTCTGACATCGTTTCAAATCTCAGATGTTGCTGCCGGAGCGGCCTCCGGAACTGCTGGCTTGCCCTTCGGTAGATTGACGAGCCGAATGTTTCTGCGCTGCGACTTCAGATTGAAATCACGCGAGCGCCAATTTATTTTCGACAACAGCCAACCCGTGATGAGGAGCCCGATAAGACCCGTCGCAATCATCAGCGCCTTACCCGTGGCGGTTAGATCCAACCCCGACGAGATCGACTCAATGGTTCTAAACCCGCGCCAGCCGTTAAGTGCCTGAACCAGAAAAATTCCCAGGCCAGACAGGACAATATTGATAAGCGACGAAGGGATTAGCCACTTCCACCCTATGTCCATCAACTGGTCATAACGGAAGCGCGGCAAGGTCCAGCGCAGCCAGAAGTAGAGATAGAGTACAGCCAAGACTTTTATGACAAAGACCAGTAGGCTGACTATAACATAGAGATTGTGATGGCCGTTGGCCTGGGTAAACTTGTAAACGAAGGGAAAGTACCAACCGCCGAGGTAGACTGTAACGGCAACTGCGGACACTACCACCATTGCGGCATACTCAGCCATGAAGAAGAGCGACCAGCGCATTCCGGAATACTCGGTGTGAAAACCGGCGACGAGTTCTGACTCGGCTTCCGGCAGGTCAAAGGGTGCGCGATTGTTTTCGGCGATCCCGCTCACCAGGAAAATCAAGAAGCCCACCGGCTGATAGAAAACGAACCAGATGGAATCGGCGCCCTGCGCATTGACCATTCCGGAAAGCGAAAGTGTGCGGGCAAACATCAGCGCTCCGACCAGCGACAGACCCATCGCGACTTCGTAGGAAACCATCTGAGCGCTCGATCTCAATCCCCCGAGCAGCGCGTACTTCGAGTTTGACGACCAACCGGCAAGTATCAGAGCCAGTACGCCCACACTGGAAACGGCAAGCACAAACAACAGGCCGATATTGACGTCCGTGATGATCCCCCAGTCAGGGGCAAACGGAATAACGGCCATAACAATGAAGGCCGATGCGACTGCGATGTAGGGCGCGGTAAAAAAGATACCGCGATCCGCTTTGTCTGGAATGAAGTCTTCTTTGGTAAGCAGCTTGATGGCGTCGGCAATCGGTTGCAGCAGGCCCCATGGCCCGACTCGCATCGGACCCAATCGGGCTTGCATGAACGCGGAGATCTTGCGCTCGAGATAGGTAGCATATGCCACCCACCCGGCCACGAGAGTAACTACCAGCCCGATCTGTATGAACGGCCAGACTACGTTATTGATCGTCTCGGGGCTGAAAAACTTCAGCAGCAGATCGCCGACGAAATTTATGGGAGCAAGAACTAGCACGAGGCTCTTCATGTTTACCGATCAATCTCACCAAGAACAATATCGAGGGTGCCTATAATCGCCACGACATCAGCCACCAGGTGGCCAACGCACATCTGTTTCAGCGCCTGGAGATTAATCAGAGACGGCGGGCGCACACGCACTCGGTAGGGCTGAGCCGAGCCATCCGAAACCAGATAACAACCAATCTCGCCCTTGGGACCTTCTATGGAGTGGTAGTAGTCGCCGATTGGCAGCTTAATAATTTTGGGCAGTTTTGCGTTCACTGGACCATCCGGCAGATTGTCCAGGGCTTGATCCACGATCCGCCGCGACTGTCTCATCTCTTCGAGTCGGACGAGGTAGCGATCGTAGGTATCGCCGTTTTCTCCAAGCGGAACATCAAAATCCATAAAGGCATAAGCCGCATAAGGTCGAGACTTGCGAACATCCCAGGGGACTCCCGATCCACGCAGCGCCGGACCTGACAAACCAATCGCGATCGCGTCCTCCGCAGCGATAACACCAATACCCACCGTACGGCTCAGCCAGATGCGATTCTCAGAAAGAACCGTTTCGTACTCGTCCAGACGCGTGGGGAAATTGCTGATGAAGCGTCGTATGTCAGACTCGAAGTCGTCATAAGTGTCGTTCGGCATGCCGCCGATGCGCCAGGCATGACAGGTCAGGCGAGCGCCAAACTGTCGCTCAAAGATCTTAAGAATCTCCTCGCGTTCACGTAACGCCCACAGCAGAACCGTCACTGCTCCAATGTCCAGCGCGTGGGTCGCCAGCCAAAGCAAATGAGAAGCGATGCGATTCAATTCAGTGAGAATAGTGCGGATGTAATGAGCGCGCGGTGGTACAACCAGGCCCATCATCTGCTCGACGGTTTCTACCCAAACCAGTCCGTTCGAAACCGCTGCGATGTAATCCAGACGATCCCAGTAAGGGGCGATCATCGTGTACATGCGGTTCTCAGCAATCTTCTCCATACCGCGATGGAGGTAACCGATATCGCAGTCCAGATCGATAACCGTTTCTCCGTCCAACTTCAAAATCACGCGCAGCACGCCATGAGTGGACGGATGCTGGGGCCCCATGTTGAGCACCATCTCGGGGCTATCAAGCAAAGTCTCTCGGGTTGTGGCGATCTCTACCTGGTGCATTGTTAAAGTTCCTACGCCGCCGCCGGCCCCGGTGCATCCGGAAGGTAACAGCCGGTTACGCTCCACGGTTCGATTATCAAACCAATCTCCTTGGCTACGCCGCTCGCTCGTTTTTCCGCGAGCTTGATAACTATTGCCTGCGCCGCGCTAGCCTTGTTCCACACATTTCGTGGCGATTCGGTCTCCGTCAAAACAAAACCTGCCACCTTCGCTGCCTCGGGCGACTCAAATACCTTGGCTTCGTAATGAGCGGCGATCTCTTTGGGAGTCATCTTTCAATTTTTGATTGCCGATTGCCAATTGCCGATTGAAATTTCTATTGAAGGATCTTGAATTGGCAATCGGCAATAAACTGAGTCACTTATCCTTTGGCATTACTTCTTTGCCGCTTTGCAAAATCTCACGCATCATGCGCTCTTGCGGCACCGAAAGGATTCCCAATCCGTAGGCGCGCCTCTGTTCTAACTGTTCAAGGTTGACCTCCGTCATATCCGGAAGGTGCTTCTTCGTCCACTCATTCTCCACAAATTCCAACGAAACATCTTTCCTCAGGGGATGGCCTTCCCAGTCCGGGGGCAGCAAAAGCCGACGCAAGTCAGGATGATTTCTAAAGCTCACCCCAAACAGATCGTATACCTCACGTTCCATCCAGTTTGCCGCCGGCCAAACACCGGTAACACTTTCCGGTCCAGCTTCGGTCGTGGCCACGTTTAATCGAACTCGTTCATTTGCAGAGATGGAATACACGTTATACACAATCTCGAACGGAGAGTCCCTGCGATCAGGCACGTGTACGCAAGTCAGGTCGGAAAGGTAATTGAACGGAGTCTGGGGATGTCGCTTGAGGAAATCACAGACTTCCACGATCCGCGAACCGTCAATGCGGACAGACAGCTGGCCAATGAATTCCACTGATTCGATTACCGCGCCATTGAATTGCGCTATCAGGCTCTTTACGAGAGGATGATTTGCGGCATCGACGGGCTTAGGGCCCTCTTCCTTCTTCTTGACCGGAGCTTTTGGAGCGCTTGAGGGTTCAGCGGGCGCCTTTTCGCTTAGAGATTCTTTGACGGCTGCAACTCTGGTCTTGGCCTGCTCAACCATCGCCGCCTTTTCGTCGTCGGCGCCGGCAAGAACGCCCGCGGGAGGAATTGCTGAGGGAGGTGGCGTACCTGAGGAATCCGGCTGCTTTGAGCCGTCAGGCCGATCAGGCGATTGTTCTGGCGTTGGGTCCGATTGCCCTGGAGTTCGCTCGTTCTTGTCTTCTTCCATTTGCTCGGAACTCGTGATTACACTCTTACCGGATGTGCGATCCGGTGTTCTGGCCGCGCAAAGCTTTCGCGCTCAAGTGTTAATGCAGTTTCAGAAGGACGGCGAAATTGGATTTAAGCACGCGATTTATTTACTGTCAACCAAGTTGTTTTTGCGTTACTTACAGCTGGTTCGGCCCGCAAGTGCCCACGTAGCTTGACGATACGAGCCTCCACCTCATATGATTACTTGTTTGAAAAGGGCACCAAGTTGCCCACTATCAAGAAGGAACTAGAAGATAATGAAGCCAGAAATTCATCCCGCATATCACGAAATAACAGTCACCTGTGCCTGCGGCGAGACGTTTAAAACGCGCTCCACTCGGAAGGGCGACCTCCATGTGGAAATCTGCTCAGCTTGCCACCCGTTTTTCACCGGCAAGCAAAAGTTGGTCGACACCGCAGGACGCGTTGACCGATTCAACAAGCGTTACGGTAAGAAGACCCCGGAAACAGCCGCCACGCAGTAAACGCCAAGTTTCAGACCAGGAACTATATTGAACCAGAATCGACACTAGCGACCTGTTCATAATCAACGCCGGCGCAAACCGTCGGTCGCTGTTCTGCCTGAGTGCACACGCGACTGCCGAAAAACGCCGGCGTTAGTGTTTATGTTGAGAGTCCAAACAGAGATCAGCCGCGGATTAACGCGGATGATCGCGGATATGAAAAGAAGCAAGAAGCAACTGGAGTGAGCACGATTTCTGATCCGCGCTGATCCGCGTTTTTTCGACTACCGATAACTGAAGTCGAACTCTTGCGTCAAATTCGAGGTAATTTAATTGAGCACAAACGAAAGAGATTTGATTGTCGGCGGCCAGGCTGTCATCGAAGGCGTGATGATGCGCACGCCCAACGCCTATGCGGTAGCGGTGCGCAAAGCAGACGGCACCATTGTCAACATAGCTGCGCGGCTTCCCAAGTGGAGTGACAAATATCCACTGCTAAAGCTTCCCGTGTTGCGAGGCAGCGCGGTGTTGGTGCAGTCCATGGGCCTCGGAATTAAGGCGCTGAACTACTCAGCCAATGAGGCTTTCGCGGACGCCGAAGAGGCGGACGCGAAAGAGGTGCAGGTTGCACTCACTCCAGCTGTTATCGAAGGTGAAGGCGACTTTGCCGGAGTGACGGGCGCTGTGCCCGGGCTGTTTCCCATTCCTACTCAGAAACGCGCAAAGGATGAAATGAAAAGGGGAGGCACTAGCGCCGCTGCTGGCTCAATCATCTTTGCTATCATTTTTAACATCCTGCTCTTTATCGCCGCGCCTCTGCTACTGACTAATGCTCTTTTCATTGCCGTCGGTTGGGCGCCATCGCCGGCTCCGGCGGCTGTCTCCGCCACCACGACGCCGAACTCCGGAAACTCACCTGCTACCGCGGTGGACAGTGCCGGCCAGTCAGCAGCTAGCGAAGCCTGGTATGTCAGAAGCTGGCGGTCGGTCCGCAGTTATCTTCATCCCGTGCGTCCGTCGATTTCTTTCAACCTGATCGATGGACTCATTCGCATGACGTTTTTCCTGATCATGATTTTTAGCTTTTCGTTGTTGAAAGACATCAGACGCGTCTTTCAGTATCACGGGGCAGAGCACAAGACGGTCTTCACCTGGGAAGCTGGTTTGGCTTTGACTGTGGACAACGCACGGCCTCAACCGCGACAGCATCCGCGTTGCGGCACCAGTTTTCTAATGGTGGTGATGCTTGTTTCCATAGTCTTGTTCTCGGTCATCAAGTTTGATTCCCTGCTCTATAATTTCCTGGTGCGCCTGGCGCTATTTCCACTGGTAGCTGGTCTGTCTTACGAAATCATTCGGCTTTCAGCAAAGAAAGAAGGCGGCTGGGTCTTCAAGTTGATTACACGGCCAGGCGTGTGGCTGCAGAACATTACGACGCAGGAGCCTGATGATCAGCAGTTGGAAGTTGCTATCGAAGCATTGAAAGAGTCGCTGAAACTCGAGCCCCAAGTTGGAGAACCGGCCTTAGCGCCACTTTCGTGAGGAGATTTTGCTAAGGCTATCGAAAGCAAAGCGCGAGGCTAAGTACCAATATGTTAGAGAGACTTAAACAAATTGAAGCGCGTTACGAAGAGCTCTCGCGGGAACTCTCGTCACCGGAGTTGTTAGGTGATCATTCCGCATACAGCAAAGCCGCTAAGCAGCAAAAAGCTCTGAGCGAGATTGTGGAGAAATACCGTGCCTGGAACGTTCTCAAAGAGGAACTCGCCGGGGCGCGCGAGCTCCTGGACACGGCCGACGACGATGAAATGCGCGAGATGGCGCACCTTGAAGTTGAGGATCTTCAAGCGAAACTGGAGGCGACAGAAACTGAGTTGAAGGTGCTGCTGATTCCATCTGATCCGAATGACGAAAAGAACGTGATTGTTGAGATCCGCGCCGGCACGTGCGGTGACGAAGCAGCCCTTTTCGCCGCGGAGGTGCTCAGGATGTACCAGCGTTACGCTGAGAGGCAGCGCTGGCGTTTTGAGATTCTGGATGCATCTGAATCCGGAATTGGGGGAATCAAGGAAGCCATCGCTTTGATAGAAGGAGACAAGGTTTACTCCAAGCTCAAGCATGAATCCGGTGTTCACCGGGTACAGCGTGTACCCCAGACTGAAGCCAGCGGCCGCATTCACACGTCAGCGATAACCGTGGCGGTTTTGCCTGAGGCTGAGGAAGTGGACGTTAAGATTGATCCTAAGGATCTACGCATCGACACTTTCTGTTCTTCGGGACCCGGTGGCCAGTCAGTAAACACAACTTACTCAGCGGTAAGAATCACACATATTCCGACCAACCTGGTCGTCTCCATGCAGGACGAAAAGTCGCAGATCAAGAACCGCGAAAAGGGTATGAGAGTCTTGCGGGCGCGCCTGCAGGAACTCGAAGAGCAAAAGCAGCACGATGCTCTGGCCAGTGAACGGCGCTCGCAAGTGGGCTCGGGAGATCGCTCGGAGAAAATTCGCACCTACAATTTCAAAGAGAACCGTGTTACCGATCATCGAATCGGCCTCACAATCCACCAGCTGGACCAGGTGATCGCAGGTAATTTGGACCCGTTTATCCAGGCCCTCGTTAATCATTACCAGGCAGAGAAACTCAAGTCAGAGGCCGTCGCAGCGTAACCGTTCCAGTTTCGAGTTTCGAGTTTCGAGTTTCGAGTTAAGATGAACTCGGAACTCTAAACTCGGAACTCGAAACTATGTCTTCCACCACCAACGTCTTATTGATCCGTCATGGCCAATCTCAGGGTAATGCTGAGGGCCGATTTGGTGGACATACCGACACTCCCCTTTCACCGCGAGGACGCGCCGAAGCGCGACGAACCGCTCAAGCGCTCGCTTCTGAGCACTTCAGCGCCATCGTTTGCAGCGACTTGGCGCGGGCAATTGAGACGGCATTGCCGCTGGCGAAGATAGCAGGACTGGAACTCCAGACCGCCGAAGCCTTCCGCGAACGTAGCGTTGGTGTGATGGAGGGACTAACTTTCGAAGAAGCTGCCGCTCAACATCCGGAACAGTATGCTGCCTTGCTGCGCCGTGATTTTGAACACGTGCTGCTGGGTGGCGAAAGTTATCGCCAGACCCTCGATCGCGCTTCAAGGAAACTCGATGAACTGGTCGAACAATACAAAGGCGGACGCATCGCGATCTACACACACACTGGAACCATATGCATCCTGGCACTCCACATAATGGGAGCTCTGGACGCACCTGAGCTGAAGCCCGTGTGGGTCGCCAGTCGAAACTGTGGAATCAGTCGCTTCGATCTGCGGGACGATGGATTCGTACGGGTCCTAACAATCAATGACACGAGGCATCTGGAATACATGTGAGAAGCCGGCCTGGTCCAAAGTGGTTCTATCGCGATGCAATTCGAGCGCGTTCGGCCGTGGTCCATTCACAAAGAGTCTTAACATCATCGAGCGAGAGTTTAGCGCTCCAATGAATGTAGGTGTAAGACTCGAGCGGCATCTCGCCGTCTTGAACTTCCTCGCATATCTCTTCGAGCTTCTTGCTGGCCTTACGATTATCCAAACTGCCCCACTCTGAAAGATTCATGTGACTTCGTGCGTGGTTGACGTGATCAATTACAAACCACGAGACCGGAGCCACATTGCTATACCACGGCCAACGCGTGGTGTTCGAATGGCAGTCCTGACAGGAACGATCCAGAATCGCGGCAACCTGTGGATTCACCTGTTGGCGAGCATGAATCGTCTGCGACTGATCTACTGCCGGGTTGGTTCTTGCAGGTCTCACGAACTGCAAACCAACAAGCACCACCACAACAACCAGGGCCGCCCATTTTAGGACCTTTAAAGCTCTCTTCACGCTCGTAACCTCCAACGATGCGCCATTTTTCTGTTCTCAGTTCGTGGCGATTCGTGTGATTTCGTGGATCGCTTGTTTGGCTGAGAGATGAAGAACGATCCACGAAATCACACGAACGGACACGAAAAACTTGGCCACAAATCGCGAGTGCGAAATGAAACCCGCTAATTTACGCACGTCATCTTTGGGTTTCACACAGCCTTTACAAAACCTTCAGCGGCGCGTGCAATTGTTCGAGCAACGCTCAACCTTGATATCGCGCACGGCTCTGAGTACGCCATCAGTGCCGCGCTGGAGAGTAAGGATTGAGGAAAACGTTCCCTTTCCACCAAACTTCTGATGGTCGGCGCTGGAAATAAACGGATCGCCTTCGAACAGGTACTCGTCAATCCAATACTCGGGATAGTTAGGACCGGAAATGTAGGCGTGAATGTGCGCGGCATTACGGCTGTTTGGATAAGACCCCGGTTTGATGGTCCGAAACTCGTAACGACCTTCCTTGTTGCTGCGCATCAGCCCGTGAATGCGAGTGGCGCGATTATCGCCGTCCCCGCCGCTCGTCGAATACACGCCCGTGGCATCAGTCTGATAGACGAAGAGATTGATTCCTTCGAGTGGCGTGCGCCCATCCGGAGCATAGATTGTTCCTGACACAATCAATGGCTCCCCAGGTTCACCATCACCAACGATCGTGGTCCTCCAAGGTACGTTCGCCGGTTGCTCAGGCACTGTTCCTGCGAGAGAAGGCGCCTGGTTGCAGCCTCCGAAACCCAAAGTGCCAAACTCCAGAGCAGGCAATGCAATTGCGAAGAGAGACGCGTGTCTAAGAAAACTTCTGCGGCCGAGATTAGCAGGCGATGTGTCTTGCATGACTATTACCTCCCAAATCAACTTGGCATGGAGTCACAAACTAAAGGAACACTTGAACAAGAACTGATTAGCGGTTCCCCCGGGGTTTGTGCTCCAGTCATTTCTTTCCTTCCAGTCCTTTGACCTTCCCCAGCGAGCGAGTCCAGACCTTGATCCAAGCCTTCCGCAACCCGGAATCGTTGCTCCAGTTGTTTTCGATATGACCCTTCCAAAGGTGAAGCATCTTCTCGTCAAGTTGCACAATTCCCTCGCGCGTAACACCCTCAGGAGGCGGAATAAGAGCTGCCGTTCGTTCATAGACCATTTCACGGTTAGCTCCCTGAACCCGGTACAGCAAGTGCCAGAGTGTCAGTGTGTCGCGGGGTCGCGATTCACGGAGTACCGTTTCCAGGGCCAGCTTCCAATCACTAGTTTCCTGCAACTCAAAATCCACTTTCGAAAGTGCCGTGCGAAAACCCTGCGAAGCATCTTCAAAGTAAGGCGTACCAGGTCCCACTCCCGGACGGGTGGCGCAAGCTGCTCCGGCCGGTACTACGGATTCCCTGTCTTTCAGTTGCAGGGCTACCCAGCCCGACGTGACATGCAACAAGCTGCTGCCGGCGTCGTCCACTTCGAGGGTATACGCGCAGCCCAGGTCCGCGGCCACTGCCGAGGGCGTGTCAACGAAAAACAACCGCGGAGGTGCCCAGATTCTGGCACTCAAACGACCGCGAGCCAATTCAAGCCGATGTTCAGTAGCTCTGGTCTCGAGCAACCTGACCCTCGTGTTCGGATCGATTTCGACGTTGCCGATTGAGCTGACATTAATCCTGGCTCTTGATACCCCATCGGTCTCGAGCCACTGGCCAATGGCCAATTGACTCTTGTCATTAATTCTCGCTGAGCCAATTCTGGGTGCGCCATCAAGACGCGCAACTTCCCACGAAGCGCGAGATTCCTGTCGATAGAACCAAAATGCACCAAGCCCAACCGCAAGAATTAAGGCCGCAGCAATTGCGGCGAAGCGAGGCAACCAGGATCTGGTCTTAAGCCGTGCTGGCTTAACAATACTGAGCGGTTGCTTATCGGCTTGTTTGTCGAGGAGTAGTTCCAAATCGTCCCAAAGAGAATCCGGGGCCTCGAGTTGGGGCAAACTCTCAGCAAGCTTCACACCCAGCTTGATCTCTTCAAACTCCGCCCGACACTGCTGACAGCCAATCAGGTGCTCGGCAACCGCGCTCGCGTCGTGAGGCGACAGCTCACCATGGCAATAGGCGGATAAGTCCTTGATAACGTGCTTTCCAAACATCTCTATTCCCCCAAAACTACCTGGTCGCGCAGATGCGCCAAACGTCGCGCCAGTTCCTTATGGCTGCGATTGAGGCGAGAGGCCACGGTACCTTTCGAACACCCCAGAACAACTGCAATTTCCTCATAAGAGAGTCCCTCAACATACTTAAGTAGGACGGGCATGCGAAACTTTGGTTTTAGCTCGCTGATCGCAGCCTTCACAGCGTCGGCTAGTTCCTTCCGCTCGTATCGTCGCTCAGGCGGTTTTCGTTCGCCGGGCTTTGGCAACGCACCAGTCTCACCAAGACCGAGATAACGCTTTCTACGTCTCTGCTCGTCGATGCAAGTATTCACCGCGAGGCGATGCAACCAGGTCGTAAATTGCGACTCACCGCGAAACTGACCGATCGAGGGCATCAATTTCAGGAAGATCTGCTGCGTAACATCGCCAGCGGTGGTCTGATCTCCATGAAAGGAATAAACGGCAATGGAGAACACTCTGTTTTTGTAGGCCTCAAAAAGCAGCCGAAACGCTTCCCGGTCGCCCTGCTGGCAGTCTTTGATTACCCGATCATCAACTAAGGGTTCGGACATTGCAGCCAGCCGCTCCATCAGTCCCTCCGTCCGTTCACTTCTCTCATTAGACGGAGGCTGCTCGATTTTTCTTCCAACAAATACCCGGGCTCAGAGACTACCACTTAACTCAAACAGCTCAACTCCACTACAGAACCATTTTGCGGTAGCCAATTGACGTTAAATTCAACGAAGTCAGCACCCGCTCAACCACCGAACCGTTTGCGGTAGCCAATGGATGCTGGACTCAACGAAGGCCAGAGCCGCTCAACCTTTAGCACTCATTGGCTACCGCAAATGTGCGCTTGAGCGGATGCCAGCCTGTTGAATTTACATCCCTTCACTACTGCAAGTGGTCTGTAGAGCGGTTTTCTGGCCTTCGTTGAATTGGCTATTGCAAGTGGTCCTGCCGTTAAGCTGCCGACCCAGTTGAATCTAGCATCCATTGGCTACAGCAAACGGTTCTGTGGTTGGGCGGATGTTGGCCTGTTGAATCTAGCATCCATTGGCTGGTAGCCAATGGTTCTGTGGTTGAGCTAGAAAAGAGAAAGCGCAAAGTAGAACGTTAGCGCAAAGAGGTTGTTCTTTGCTGACTAAGTTCTGCTTTGCGCCCGTTAGACGAAATCGACGTGGCGGTTCGCGCGCCTTGCCGATTGCCGGGTTCTACTGTGTGACCCGGACCAGCAGTTCAGTTCCCGACTCGATCTTCAACTCCTTGCTTCCTTGAACAGCCAGCGAGCCCGGCGCCTCCTGCCCCTCCGATGAGCAATCCGATGGCCGCACCTTTCCCGCCACCAGCAATAGCACCAATGATGCCGCCACACTCAAACCGGAATCGCTTCCGAGTCTCGTGCAAGAGCGCCCGCCAACTCGTCATCACCTTCAAGAGTGCGTTGCCGATGCACCGACCCGTCCGATTCGAATATGTAAGCTGACGGCGCCTCGCGCATGATGATGTCTTGCAACCGCATCAAGCCATAGAGCAATGCTTCGGGTCGCGGTGGACAGCCGGGAATGTAGACGTCCACCGGAATGCAACGATCTACGCCTTGCATCGTCGAGTAAGAATCAAAAGGTCCGCCGGTTGAGGCGCAAGCGCCCATGGCTATAGCCCACTTCGGCTCAGGCATCTGTTCGTAGACTCTGCGCACGACCGGCCCCATTTTCAAAGTCACTGTCCCGGCAATAATAATCAGGTCGCTCTGACGCGGGCTGGGTCGAAATACGCCTGCACCAAACCGATCAATATCAAACCGCCCGGCGCCGGTGGCGATCATTTCGATCGCACAACACGCCAGTCCGAAAGTCATCGGCCAAAGCGCCGACTTGCGGGCCCAGTTGACCACTGGCGCGCCAAGATCGAGCGCCTTTGCGGCCACATTGCGGCGGAGCGAGCTCATGATCGAATCGACCGTGGTTAGAACGAATCCTTCTTGATGTTCAGCCATAAGGGAATTTCGGATTTCGGATTTCGAATTTCGGATTTTGTCTTCGTGATCTGGAATCAGATTTGAAACTTGCTCGTAACGACACGCTTCAAATCCGAAATTCGAAATCCGCAATCCGAAATTCTTGTCAAGCCCACTCCAGTGCGCCTTTGCGCCAGGCGTAGTAATAGCCCACTACCAGGATACCGATAAAGACAAACATTTCGATCAGGGCGAATTTGGTAAACGAGAAGTCGTCTCCCATGAAAATAATCGCCCAGGGCAGCAGGAAGATCGTCTCCACATCAAAGATCAAAAACAGCATCGCTACGATGTAATAACGCACTGTGAAGCGGTCGTGTGCTTCCGTCTTGGGATCGATGCCGCATTCATACGGGCGCATCTTTTCTTTGCCATAGTTGATCGGCCTTATAAATCGGCCGAGAACGATGGGGAGCACCGGAAACACGATTGCTACCAGAAAAAAGATCATCACCGGCCAGTAGGCCGTGATTGGGCTACCAATAGTTTGATTGGCTGCGGCGGTTGCTTGAAGAAGCATTGACGCTCCGAGGAATCTTTGAACTATTCCGATCGCAACGATATTAAGTGGCGCGCAAGATCAATGTCAACGAGGAGTTCGTTTGTTAGTTTGGACGCCGCCGCTAATGAGATCTCAGTCTGTTGGTAAAAAGGATCGGCCTGAATGTCCGATATGCTTCAGCTTGTCGTCGAGATTGGCAACACTCGACCAATGACATTACTCGTAACGTCGCAAATTGAGAGTTCCCAATCTCAACAACAAGCTGAAGCATATCGGACACTCAGGAGATCTTTTCGTGCCGGTTCGTGTGATTTCGTCGATCGTGCTTACCCACTGCTACGGACCGAAACGCCCTCGATACTCTCCCGAGAGGTTGAATGCCTTGACCATCTCCGCCTCGATGAAGTTGCCGTTGAACTGATTCAACTTGGCAAGCCAGAAGTTGAACCCATCGAAGTTCATATCGGGCGGGTCATTCGGCCGGCGCCGCAGATACCCGAGGTACTGCATGTAGACGAAGGCCCGGTTAAACTCGCGTGCGCGGAAGTCGCCATCCTCGGCCACCGCCCGCATCACGCTTGCTCGCGTTTGAGTGCCGTCGGTGAGCCCTGCCACCAGCGCGTCACGCTCGGCCTGCGTGAGTGACCCAGCGGTGTTCGCGTTGAGCGCGTCGACATATTGCGCCGGCGTCATCGTCAAGGGGTAGCGCACAAGAAACTGTGGCGGGGTGACGAAGTCGCTGAAGAACGACTGCGTATTTGCCTCGAGTTGCTGCTCCCAGCCCGCCTGGCCAACGACAACGCCACGACCAACCTCCTGCGTGTCGCGCAGGAAGTCGCGGAAGCCGAGCGCGGGCCCCGTGTCAAAGGCCGCCTGGTGGGCGCGGTAAACGAGAAAACCGGTCTGCTGAAACTCGATGGAGAGGAAGAAAGCCGCCGAGACGTTGAACCGCCTGATCTCGCGGCATTGTGTGTCGGCGCCGCAGCTTGTGATCTGGTCCACCCAGAAAGCGAGTCCAGACGCGTCCGGCTGACGGTTGAGAAAGTCGTGATAGTGCCGCTCGACGAAGAACTGCGCCTCATCCATCGGGTTCGAGGTAGGCGGCGAGGTGTCGTTGCTGGTGATGGTCAGCGTCGCAACGTTCGGGCTGCCGATCGCGACGCCACCGGTCGGGTTACTCAGCGTGAGAATAACGGTCTCGTCAGGTTCGACTGAGCGGTCGTCGGTCAGCAGGACAGTGAAAGTCTTGTTTGTCTCACCGGCCGCAAAGCGCAGTTGGCCCGAGGCGGTCGTGTAGTCGCTTCGCTCTGAGGCACTGCCGTCGCTGGTTGCGTAGTCAATGGTTATCGCGCTCGACGCGTCGCCGGTGCGCGTCACTGTGACGAGGGCCGTGCCCGCGTTTTCCGCAACCGTGTAAATCGCGGCGTTGAATTGCACTAGTGGCACGATCGCACTGTTAAGATTCTGCGGGTCGCTTGGCGAGCGCAACAGAAAATCATTTTGGTTGTCGTTAGTGTCCTGCGTATTGCCGCCAGTTCCGCCAGGCTTGCGTTCGTAGCTCTGGTTGAGAGTGCCAATCAGAGGTGTCAGAGGCGTCCCCTCTTTGAAGGGCGTCCCGAGGCTCATCCCGACCTGATCGGCGATGACATTGCCCGGCATCAGCAAAGCGATGCCGCCATCATCCGGCACGTCGGCGTTATAAGTTTGATCGCCAGGGACGTTTCCGCTGTACCCGCCCGAATTTGTCGCGAGGAAGTGACCGCCCGCGGGCAGAGTCGTGCCGTTGTTGATGACGACCAGAGTGGTCGTTGCGCCCGCCGCGTTCGCGGTCATGAGGCGCCAGCCGCTGATGTCAACCGCGACGGCGCTGCGGTTGAACAACTCGATGAACTCGTCATTCACGCCGCCGGGGCCGCGGGTGCGGAATTCGCTGATAACGACCGACGGCGGCGGAGTGTGTGTCGTTGCCGTTGCAGTGTTGTTGGCAGGCACCGGGTCGGGCGTAGCTGAAGAGACATCTGCCTGATTGCTGATCGTCGCGCCGAGACTCACAGAGAGATTCACACTCGCAACCACAGTGATCGCCCAGGTGTCGACGTTGGCAAGCGTGGGCCGACTGGCGTTAACCGAATTACCCATCAGCACGCAGGGGCCGAAAAGATTGGCGCACGAAACAAAGGTTGTGCCCGCCGGAACGGTATCGGTGATAACCAGGTTGTCGGCGGCATCCGGCCCGTTGTTCGTGACCGTGATTGTGTAAGTGATGTTCGCGCCGGGCAAGACCGGATCGGGTGAAGCGGTTTTTCTGATTGAGAGGTTTGCCGATGGCGTCGGGGTCGGCGTCGGCGTTGGCGTGGGTGTCACTATCGGCGTTGGCGTGGGCGTCGGCGTGGGTGCGATCGCTGTCGTGATTGACACACTTGACGAATTATTGGCGGGATTCGGATCGAAGGTAGCTGAACCGACGGTAGCCGTGTTGGTGAACATGACGCCGCCCGCCAACGGCGCGCGGACCATGAGCGTGATGACCGCCTGCGCACCGGCGCCGAGCGAGGCGAAAGTCACGTTGCGATTATTGCCCATGCCACCGCAGACACCGCCCGCGGTCGCCACGCACGAGTCGAATAGCGTCCCGGCAGGGAGGATGTCTTCGACGCGAACGTGGTCGGCGGCGTCCGGCCCGCTGTTTGTGACGGTAATGGTGTAGGTGACGTCACCGTCCGGCGCAACCGGGGTGGGCGCGCCAGTTTTGTTAATCGAGAGGTCGGCGGACGGCGTGGGTGATGGGATGGGCGTTGGCGTTGGAGTCGGCGTCGGCGTGGGTGTTGGGGTCGGTGTGAATGTGGTCGTCGTAACCCCCACCGTCGCCAAGTTGTTGTTCACATTCGGATCGGGCGTAACGGATGGTGTGACGGTGGCCGTGTTAAAGAAGGTGATGCCCTCTGACATGGGTGCTCTGACGACAATAGTGATAGTTGCCGACGCGCCGATGCCCAGCGTTCTGAAGAAGATGTTGATGTCCGTGCCACCAAAGGTGCCGCATCGGCCGTCGCCGGTCGCAGCACACGAGACGAAGGTCGTTATTGCGGGGATAGTGTCAGTGACGACGAAGTCGCCGGTAACACTCGGCCCGTTGTTGGTGACAGTAATGGTGTAAGTGACGTCGCCCCCCGGCGCCACCGGGTTGGGTGAGGCGGTCTTGGTGATCGAGAGATCGGCGGACGGCGCGGTCGTTGTGGTCGTCGCGCTCGCACTGTTGTTGCCAGAATCAGGATCGGGCGTAATGCCTGAGCTTACGAATGCCGAGTTGGTGAGGAGAGTGCCGCTGGCTACTGAAGCGTTCACTCTGGCGCGCAGCGTGATGGTTGCAGAAGCACCGCTGCCTAGCGAATCAAATGAGATGGCGCGGAGTCCACCAAAGCCGCCGCATCTGCCACCGCCGGTCGAGGAGCAGGAGCCCTCTATGTAAGTCGTCCCTACGGGGAAGAAATCCGAGACGAAGACATCGCCGGCACCATTCGGCCCGGAATTTGTGACGGTGATCGTGTAAGTGATCTCACCGCCGGCAGCGACAGGGTCAGGCGAATCAGTCTTGGTAATGGATAGATCGGCTGAGGTGGTCGAGCCGGTGACTTGCCGGCACTGTGAAAAGCTGGAGGTGGATACAGGATTGCCCATCGCGTCAAGCTGCGTCGCGGTGGCGGTGACGACTTTACCGGCGGAGATCGCCGTCGTGCTCGTGGAGTTAAAAGCTGCGGTACCGTTCGCGTCCGTCGTGACGTTGGTGGAGCCGATGAAGAACTGGCCTTCGCCGAAATTGTTTGGCGCGGCCGCGTTGCATTCGTTGTTGGCAAAGAATTCGATCCGGTGAGGGGTCGAAGCCTGGCTGTTGAGCGTGCCTTGAAGGGTAGTGGTGTCGCCGGTCGTCATGGCCTGGGTGATGACCGGAAAGGTGTTCACGCCGAATGTCGTGTGAGTAATGCCGAAGCCGCCGTTGTTGAAGATGGAATTTCCGAGAATATACTCGCCTCCGAGTTTGAACACTCCAACGCCGCCGTTGAAGGCGATACGGTTGCCTTGGCCGGGAATGAGACCGCCGACGATATTGGCCGCCACACCATTGTTAGCATTGGGAATGGGATTAGCGCCGCTTGCGTCTGTGCCGACGAAGTTCCCTTGCACTTTATTACCTGTGCCGTCGGTGGCCTCAACAGCTAAAAAGCCACCATTGCCGGAGATTAGGTTGTCTATGACCGCATTATCAAAGCTGTTCTGGAAGATAAACACACCGGCGCGGGCGTTGCCCAAAGCCTGTGTGCCGGCTGCGTTCGTGCCGATGCGGTTGCCTCTAATGGTGTTTCTGAGGCCGCCGACAATTGTCACGCCCGTTCCGCCAATGGGGCCGAAGCCTTTGGTCGCGGAAAGCGTGTTGTTCCAGACGAGGTTATCGTTCGACCCTTGAATGAGGACGCCGTTCGCACCGTTGCCCCGGTCGAAGTTGCCGGTCACATCAGTGCCGATGTAATTGCCCAGGACAAAATTTCCATTGCCATCGAGCAAGACGCCGATGCCGCCGGTGACGGCCGCGTTGGCGGAGATGAGGTTGCGCGCGCTCTCCACCACGCCGCCGATGGTGTTATTGGTCGCGCCCGCTTCCACGAAGACGCCGTTGGCATTCGGTTGCGGGTCCACGCCGTTCGGGCCCAGTCCGAGATAGGTCATTTGCACGAGCGTGCCGGTCGTGCCGAGGCCAAGATTTATGCCGCCGCCGGCACTGCGGGTGATGACGTTGCGCTCCGTTGGAGTCGTCCCGCCGAAGGTATTATCCGGCGCGCTGTTCAGATCGATGGCCCACTGTGAATAGCCGAGCGGGGCTGTGCCCGCCGCATTTAAGCCGACCTGATTCCCCTGAAAGAGATTACCGCTCGTCCCGTCCGGGCTTTGAAAATATCGGATGAAGAAAGAGCCCCGGCCACCGAAGTTGCCCGCTCCAACAATTGGGCCGCCGATACGGTTGTTGGCTGAGCTGATGGACAGGTTCTCGTTCACCGTTGGCATTCCGACGTTGCCGCTCTCATCAAGACCGAAGAAGTTGCCAAAAATTGACAGCGGCCCAGCGCCGAACTCGCTGAAAACGTCTTGCGTGTTACAGCCAAAGAGATTGCGTGCAAACGGATTCGTCCCGCCCACGACGCCTGAACCACCCGCTCTATTGTAGATAGCCCGATTGTTTCTATCCGCACTAGTGCAGGTAATAGCGCCACGCTGGAAACCGAAGTGACTGCCTTCAATCACCGCGTTTGGAGCGTCAATTAAAACCGCAACGTCTTTGGCTCCATTAATGATTGCGTCTCTAATAGTACTGTCGGACCATTTAATTCGAAACACAGCCATAGGCGGCGGATTTGGCGGCGGAAGATTAATGGGTTGGTTATCACGAATTGCCACTTTCTGACCGTTCGCGATTGACCCGTCAAAGGTTATTGGAACATTGATGTCCGGCAGTGGAGTGTCGAGTCCGATTTCGAGGATGAGATCTGCCCTGACGAATAGAACAAGAAGAGCTCCAAGAGCATTTCCCTCCTGAATCGACGCCCGCAGCGAGCAAAGGCCGTTTACGTCAGCGCAGACGCTGTTGCCCGGATTGGCGTCCGGCGTATCATTTGTAGTGTTAATCTCGAAGGTGGCCGACGGCGCCGACTGAAGCACGGACGGTTCGCTCTGTCCGGCGCGTAGGACGACTAAATCTTTCAACCCGTCAATGTTCAAACGCATCGGCAGCGCCGCGACGGATGTGCCGTCGAGGGACGCGGAGACGCGGAGACGTGGGGACACGGGGATGTTTTCTCGTCCTTCTCGTTTGCGCTTTCCATAGTTCGTTTCGTCATCGGCGACCAAGACACGCAGCGGGCCGCCCGCGCCGTCCAACAACAACAAATCATCTTCCCAACGCGTCGAGACGCTCGTTGCACTCAGCTGCGGCGACTCGCCGGCTATACCCTCCACACTCATCGCGATGTTTACCTGCCACGCGGAGGCCCCGGGCGACTGGCTGTCCGGGTCAGTACCGCCTGCGGTAGCGGGCGAGTTTTGGCCGCGTTGCGACCCGCCCGTTACCGCAGGCGGTTCTGACTTTAGGCGCTCGCGCGCGTCGCGCCTCATTAACTGCAACACACCGTCCGTCGTCAACACGGCTACGTCCGTCTGCCCTTCGCCGGTGAAATCGCCAACTGCAAGCGTCTTCACCTCAGCAGTAAACTCATGGCGCGAAACGCGCGCTGACTGGACACCGGCGCGCTGCTCTTCGGTGAGCGACAACTTTCTATCGCGTCCGATGACGATGCTTACTTCGCGCCCCGCCGCAATCGCCAGGTCGTAAGCGTAATGCTCGTCCAACAAGCCCAACCCAAAGGCCGTCGCCGGGGCGGGTAAAGCGAAAACTTCCGGCTCGCCGCGCAACGCGCCCAACGGCGACTCGAAAACCAAAGCTTGCGCGCCGTCCGTGCTTTCGACGCCCACGACCACATCGGTCAGGCCGTCGGCGCGGTTCATCTCGCCCACCGCGAACGCCGTCACAGCTCCCGGCAATGCAACGCGCACGGCTTCAGCCAAATGTCCGCGCCCGTCGCCCTTCAACCAATGCAAAGCCGTTCCGCCTTTGTTCGCCGCAACTACATCCCAATGCCCGTCGGCGTCGAAATCGCCCGCCTCCATAAAGTCCGGCGCCACGGCCAACTCAAAGACCATTGCGGGCGCGAGAAACGGCAAGTCCACAAACTCGCCCCGCTGTTTGCGCGCCAACGCTTCCGCCGTGTTCGGATAAACCGCGTCCACGTTGCCCCGCCGCAGCGTAATAATTCCGCCGCCATCGGGAGCCGCGTAACCGCTCAACAGGTCGGGCATCCCGTCCTCATCGAAGTCTGCCGCGACCAGGGCCGTTGGCCGCACGCTGTTTGATTCAAGTGCGCGTCGTGCATCTTCCGGGCCGACATACTCGGCTTGCAGGTCGCGGCTCGCACCGAAATTGATGGAACGGTCGCCCTCAACTGCCGGGCGCAATTGCACAGGCGTGTGATCGGCCTTCACCCCCACTCGTCCGGATGACATCAAGCCGCCCGCAAGGGCCTGCCTGATGTGCGGCATCCACGAGTAGGCAGCGAGGGCGAGCAGAGCTGCTAGGCAGACAAGTGTAAGTGTGCGAGCGGTGCGTTGTGCAACGTGGCGACTTGGATTTCTCATGGCAACCTCCTCGGTTGGGCGTTACTTCAGCCTTCAATTCCCTTTCACGGAATTAATGTCGGTTCTGAAAAAGTGTTGCAGAGGCGCGCGGGCGGTGGGCTAGTGAAAAAGACCGTGTGGGAGATTTGTGGGTTTTTTTGCGGCTGTGCGCACGCGCATGGGACGCAGGCCTTTCAGGAGGAGTAGGTATGGGTTGGAGTGGCGGTCCCAGGGAAACCACTAAAGTGGTTCCGCCGGACCATGATGCTACCTGAACCCCAACCTAAAGGTTGGGGAGAATGAGAAGTTGTGTTCCTACGTTGGCGAGAATGAGAAGTTGAGTTCTTACAAAGTCGCTAAAGCCGCGGTGTGAATGAGAGGTCAACCACTATTCCGATAGGTTCTAACGGCGACCTTATTGATGTTGGTAGGACTACTTCTTCAGGATGGTAAAGTAATAGCTGGCCACCCGTTCTGGCTGGCCGTCTGCGCCAACTCCAGTCAGCTTCAACTCGTAATCGTCTTCGGCCAGCAGACGGGCGGAAAGGGTCAAGCTGGCGATGCGGCGGCCGCCTTCGAGACGCACCCGGAGATCTGCTCGGCTACTTACTTCCTTCCCATCGGCGTTCAATAAGACGGCGCGATAGCTGTTGGAAGCGTCACCGGTCAATTCGAGCCTGAGCCGCACCTGTTCTACGCCTGGCGCCAGGACGAGCCGCCTTGTCTGGCCGCCGCCCCGCATACCACCCGGCGAGAGAAACAGCGCAACGACAGCAGGCCGCGTCGATCGCTCGTCAGCCTGCTCCCCGCGTCTCGAAAGCTCCTGCTCCAGTTGGGCCCGCCGGTCACGCTCCTCCCCAAGCTGTTTGTCTAGCCGCTCAACGCGAGCGCGCTCTTCGGCAGAACGCTCGTCAAACTGCTGCTCGGCTGTCGCGCGCTCGGCCTGTAGACGGTTTATCTCGTTACGCAGTTTCGCTGTTTCAAATAAAAGCCAGACCACTCCTGCGACGACTACCAGCGCGGCTGCCGCCACTGCGTAACGCGTTACGGGACTTGACCAACCGAGAATCCAGGAGAGCAAGCTGCGGTCGGTCTTTCGCTCGTCCCGGTTAGAGGCCTTGCTCCAGGCATCCGCGACCGGGGCCTGCCGAAGTTCAGCTATCATGTCTCGCGCAAGCGCCAGCTTCTTGCGCTCGTCAGCAAAGATCAGGAATCGCTTCTCGAACATTTCTTTCTGCGCAAGCGAGAGCGTCTCCTGAGCGTAGGCGCATCGCAGGTCGTCCTCTACTTCCAGGAGCTGCCGGTAGAACTCGTCATCGTCGAAAGCGTGCTGCTCAATTTTTTGCTGTTCTTCCTCCGGCAACTGGCCCAGCAGGTATCGCGCGAGCATCTCTTCGTTGGTTCTTTCATCTTTCATAAGACAAGCGGGCGAAAACCTATGCGGTTTTGCGGTTGAGTACGACTGACTTTGTTATCTTTCCCCTTTACTCAATGTCGAAAAATTAAGAAGTGTTGCAGCCCTACTCGACTTCCTCGAGGCAATTGTTGACACATCGCTCAAGCTGGCTTCTGACTCGAAAGGCCCGGCTCCGCAGCGCAGTGGCCGATAGATTCAGCCGCAGCGCTATCTGCTTTCGCTGCTCCTTGTCCAGCACGTCGCCTTCCGAATAGTACTGCTTGATGAGGTTGACACTTTCCGAGGGAAGCTCGCCCAGGCAACGGCGCAGGCAGGCAAGCCGTGTCTCCTGTTCCTGAAAAGTCTCTGCTTGCGCCCTGATCTTTTCCGGATCTTCAGACGGGTTCCACGCTTCAGTCTGGCTCGCAGGGATTTCCTGGTTGATAGCTGTTTTTCGCCAGTGTTCCTTTAGCAAGAGGACGGCGACACCGTAGAAAAGCGCCGAAGGGTTTTTCGCTTGAAGCTCTGCGCCCTCGGTGATCTTGCGTGCGACCCGGTCAATAGTCTTATCTGCGTACTCTTCGAACTGGAGGCAGCCCCGCCACTTGAAAAACTTCATCAGCTTGCGGCGCAGTTCCTCGTACTTTTCCGCCGCGCGCGCGCGGTCCGGGTCAAGCTGCGTGAGCAGCGTGTCAAATGCTTCCTGGGTCAGAGCCCAGCGAGCCGGGGACGCGGTGACACGGGGATGCGGCGACGTGACTGACCCAGGCGAGCTGTTCTGTCTTGGTGAATCATCCATTCGGAAACGACGCGCGACTGGGAACTGATGCAGTTTAGAATATTGGCCAATAAGGCTTGCAGTATCACTCGACTACATCAGAACCGGATTATTTATCATTTGTCATTTGACAGTTTTCATGCGTCATTTTGGTACTGGACTACTGCTTAAGAGTTCAGAAGCATCCATCACAACTTTCGTTTTCGGCAGAAATGACCAAATGAAAACTGTCAAATGACAAATGATAAACAATCCGGTTCTGTAGTCGTCGCGTCCCCGTGTCTTCGAGTCGCCGTCTCTCAATTCCATTCGCCTTGCATCACGAAAGCCGCCCAGTAGTAAGGCGACCGCCACTGTTTCTGTTTCCACATCTCAATTTGAGCGGCGCGGAGCGCGGCGGCCGGTCTCAACCTCTTTTCGCCGAGCATCCCGCGATAGAAGCGTGCCATCAGCTCGCTCGTCGCCGCATCTTCGACTTGCCATAAGCTCGCCGTCAGACGCCGCGCGCCCGCATACATAAAGCCGCGCGTTAAGCCTATCAGGCCTTCACCGCGAACCTCCTTACCGACCCCTGTCTGGCAAGCGCTTAGCACGACAAGCTCTGCGGGCAGTCGAAGATTGTATATTTCGTTAAGGCGCAGAAAGCCGTTTTGAGGACGGCCCTGTTTGTCCGCCAGTGAAAGTACCAGCCCCGACAACTCCGGGTGGCGGTTGTTTATCAGTCCGTGAGTTGCGAAATGTACTATCTGATACTGGCTGAGGTCTGAGCCCAGGGCGGTCTCGTGGCTCGCTTCAAAGTCGAGCGCCTGCCGTCTCATCTGTACCGGAGCCAGGGAGAGGATAGTCTGCGCCTCGCGCCTGGTCCCGAGCAGCCTTGGAAGCGGCCATTTGCCGCCGGCCAGCCCTGTCTCTTCAACGGATCGCAAAAGCCCCGACCCTTTGTCGGGCGCGCTCGATTGGTTGTTAGAATTCGTTCCCTCAGCCGACGCGCGTCTGACTCGCACGTCATCGCTGTCAAAGACTGGGTCGGCCAGGACCGCGACAAGCTTTGGCGAAACCGTACGTCTTCTGGTTTCTCGCCTCAAGAGAGCGAGAGTCGAAGCCGAAGGAAGCATTACGATTTCGTGGTCTATGATCAGGGGAACAGAACCGACGCGGGGACGCGCAGACACAGGGACGCGGAGATCGGTCGCTTGCCTCCGCATCTCCGTGTCTCCGTATCTCCGTGTCTCAGGAACGGGCAGAGCAGCGAAAGGTATGTATTGCAAAGCGCCATCGGCCACAATGGCCAGCCTTGGTTTCCTCATCTGTTCGATCGCCGGAGCCAGCAGCATTTGACTCAATCGGGCGGCAGATTTTTCGATCTCTTCGCTTTTCGCGTTGTTTTTTGCGAGGTCGTAGAAGGAGCGTGCTGCCGCCTCAATTTCAGCCCTTGAGGGAAGCTCATATCCGGTGATGGAATTCTGCGTGACAGCCCACAGGTAGCTTCGCTTGTCGCCGAGCGAATATTCCAGAAGCAAGGTTTCCGGGTCAAGCGTCTGCTCTTGAATCTGTTTCAATGAGATAGGCTCAGGCTGAGTCAGCGCGGCATATCTGGGGCTTGCGGCGCGAATCTGCGTCCTCACGTCTTGAAGCTGGGCCGTAAGTGATGCGACACGCCTGGCTGCCGTTTCAGCCTGCTCAGCCGTGTATTTCCCGCTGAGTAGCCTTATCTGCTGTTCGGCGCTGGTGTTGAGAGATTGTTGGAGCGTGCGTTCTCGCTTGAGCAACTCCGGATCGACGTCCTGGCGGATTTCTACGCGGGCCTCGGAGAGGAGCTCAAGCAAGCTGCGGGCGCGAGCTCTTTCGCTCGCTTCAATTGCGGTGACGTTGCTAGCTGTCGAAGCCCCCTCGTCGCGCTGACTCATCAGGATGTCAATGTAGAGATCATAGTAGCTCCTCACCCTCGCGAAATAGGTAGAGCGCTGTTCTTGATCCGAAATCCGCGAGCGGAGCGATTCGATGATGTTGATCGCAGCCTCGACGTTAACGCGAGCTTCGCGAAGCTGATTAAGGTCTCGGTGCATGAGACCAATAAGGTACAGCGAGCGCGACTCGCCATCGGGGTCGCCCATGGCCCGCGCGATAGGAAGCGATTCGTTAGAGTAATCGAGCGCCGTTTCTATCTGCCCTTGTAAGTGGTAGACCTCTCCGAAACTCCGAAGCACGGATGCCTCCACTCGACGGTCACCGGCCTCGCGTGACATGGGAAGGGCCTGCTTCAGGTAATCGAGCGCTGCTCGCGTATCGCCTATCGCAGCGTAAGCAGTGCCGAGGTTGAGCCGATTGGCGCCTCCTGCTCTCTTTTCTGCAGGAGGGCTTAACGCAAGTGCCTGTTCGAAGACCTCTATCGCCTTCCTGAGATCCCCCGACGCCTTGTAGATTGAGCCAATGGTACTCAGTGTTATGGACTCGCCCCCTCGGTCTCCTAGCTCGCGCCTGATCGGAAGCGCCAGACTCGCATACTCCAGCGCCTTCTCTAGATCACCTACTTTAAAGTAAAACGCGCCGATGTTACTGAGCGTGATTGCTTCGCTGATCCGGTCACCCAGGCCTTGATAGATCAGCAACGCCTTTTTATATGTCTCTACAACTTTTTCCCATTCACCCCGACCATTCTGGGCATTGGCAATAAAAGTGTAAGCGACTGCCTGTCCTCGGCGGTCGCCCGTTTCCTCCCAGATCGCAAGCGCAAGGTTGAAGAACTCGATGGTGTTCTGATAACCACCCAGAGAGAAATAAGCCGCGCCTATATTGCCGAGAGCCTCGGACTCTCCATAGCGGTCCCGAATGCTGCGAATAAGAGGTAGCGCTTCCTGGAGTTTTTCGATGGCACTGTTGAGGGATACAGCCGTTCCCTGCAGACGCAAGTTCATTGCGTCGGCGACCAGCTTTCTAAAGGCAACGCGCGTTCTGTCCTCCGCCGTGGCCTCTCGCAGATCGAGTATCTGCACTTCATACCTTCCCGCGACTGCATCCTTTTTCTGAGAACGCACCTCCAGACGGTGGTTTCCCGACTGGTCGGTCACCGCGATGATAACTTTGCGTCCTTGCAGCGTATTAGGAAGGATGATCTCCGCCAGCATTGCTTTGTCGGGGCTAAACAGCGTCATTGCGACATCGATTCCCTTTTGCTCTACCATGACTCGAACGTACTGACCGGCGTTTAAGGAGACTCGATAAGAGTGCGCTTGTCCGCCGGCCAGCTCTCGCTCGACCGGTGTCTTATGTTCCAGCGTGCGGAATTCTTCCTGCGAGGCATAGACTGACGAGCTCTCCGCGAGTGACATCCACAGGGGCGAGGTGGAGGTGAGCACAAGTCCCGCCATAAGCTGAAGACCGAATCTCAACATAGCAATCGTCCGGAGAATCAAACTCATCTGGAGTTGGGGGCTCATTTGTGACTCCTTCCAGCCGAAAGATCAGAAGGTGGAGGCGTACTCGGAATTATTAATACTGAACTTTGAGACCTGCGGGGTTACTGCGCCGCGTGGTGGGTATCGCCTCCGAGTAATGCAACAGCATGACCTAACACAGGTTTGATTACTGCAAAACCTTCGCGCCCCGCTTTTGGCGAGCCAGGCAGGTTGATGATTAGCGTCGCGGAACAGATACCACAGACACCGCGCGAGATCATCGACATCGGGGTGTTCTTCAAAGTTTCCATCCGCATCGCTTCGACAAGGCCCGGGGCTTCGCGTTCAATTACGCGGAGTGTTGCTTCTGGAGTGTTATCGCGCGGTCCGAGACCCGTGCCACCGGTGGTAATGATCAGATTAATGTCGCCGCGTCCAGCTAGAACGCGCAACTGCTCAGCAAGCGGCTCAAGATCATCGGAGACGATTTTCGTTTCAACGATCTCGGCGCCCACTTCTATTAGCAGTTCAACAAGCGACTCACCCGACTTGTCTTGTCGCTCGCCGCGCGAGCACGCATCGCTGACCGTAATTACGACTGCGCGTATGACGGAAGCCATCGGAATTATTCGGCTGTTTTCTGTTGCTGCGCCCAGGCGCGCACCTTCTTGATCCATTCCAAGCGACCGATCTTAAAACTCTCGTGGAGAAACCCTGTCATGGCTGCTGATGTAACTTTGGGTAAAGCCAGGCTAGTTTCGCTCCTGCAATATTCCCCGTCCTCAAGAACGAGGATTTCCAGTACCTGCCCATCGAACCGCCAAACCTCGGAAATACCAAACGCGGCGAACAGTGGGAGCTTTTTGAGACTCGGACTTGAGATATCGATCTCCACAACCAATTCCGGTGGGGGGTCCACCGCAAGATTCAGCCGCTTCTTGCCTCGCATACGCTGTTCATTCTTAAAGTAGAAACACGAATCGGGTTCAAAGCCACGCTTGATATCTTTTCGCTTATAAGTAGTCGAGCCGAATGCGCAGCTCTCCACCTGAAACTCTTCAGCCAAAAGGTCGACGAGCAGGTTGAGGGTACGGTTGATTTTTTCATGTTCTGGGGAGGTGACCATGATCAACAAATCTCCGCGGTCGTAAGTGAATCGTGGGCTCGCAGCGTCTGGGTGATCGCGCAGCAGACTCTCGTAGGTAGACCAGCTAATGTTGTGAAGGAGGACGCCGTCTGTAAGGACTTCGATCATTCTCGGCGGTTCGAGGAGAGTGGCCATTATTAACTCCTTTAGAGGCTCCTATCTTCGCACGTGGTCCTTTAGCCGGCAACAGTTCACGACAACCATCGGGGTCCGGTTGTCCTTTGTCACATCACCGCCCCTCTTCGGTCAGCTTTGGCTGTTAGGTTTGGCCGGAACAGTCGCCATTCACCTGGAATACCAGGGAACTCGTGGGTGCCTTTGTCGTCAAAAGTAATGCCGGAACCGGCAACCAAATCCTTGACCGTACTGGAAACGATGACCTCGCCCGGGGCGGCCTTGTTTGCCACCTGCACCCCAATCTCTGCTCCAATTCCACCGACCTTACCATCCGTGATCTCGCACTCCCCAGTATGCAGTCCTGCCCGCATTTCTATCCCCAGACGAGAGGCGTACTCGGTAATAGCATGGGCGCAACGTATTGCCCGCGCCGGACCGTCAAAGATCGCGAGCGGGCGATCACCAACCATGTCGACCTCTCGTCCTCTAAACCACTCAATCTCTTTCCGTATGTGGGCCAGCAATCGCTGAATGAGTTCCTCCCAACGGCTTTTGCCCATCCTTTCGGAGAGTCCCTTCGCGCCAACGATGCGCGTGAACAAAACTGTGGCAAGCACACTCTCCGGCTCAACCGTGTGACGCACACCCGTCAAGAATTCCTCAACCTCGTCAAGCAGTGTGTTCTGATCACCGACAAACGGGAGATGGTCCCGGCCCGGCAACTCGACGTACTTCGCTCCCGGAATTCTATCCGCCACGTAGCGCCCCTCTTCAACTTTGAGACACTGGTCCTCGCTGCGGTGAATAACCAATGTGGGCACACGAATTGTCGGCAGCACCTGCCGCACGTCTATCTCCGCGTTCATCTGAGTCAGGGCCAGGGCGGCGCCGGGACTTGCGCCCATTCGCAGATACGTGGCCCACCAATCACGAAACTGGGGATCACCGGCAACGCTCGGTGCCCGCTCTTCCAGGCCGACCGGTCCACCCCAGTGCTCGCGTATCTCCTCGAAAAAGGATTCTCGCTCTTCTGTAGTCGGCCCCCAGGGATATTCATCGTCGCGAATGCGCTTAGCGTAAGTTCCGATCATGACCAGAGCCCGAGTTTTCTCTGGATAAGTGGCAGCAAAGAGACTGCACAGCGGACCGCCTTCAGAGACTCCGCAAAGGGCGGCGCGTTCCGATCCGACTGCATCCATGACCACACGCACGTCATCCATGCGTTGCTCAAGAGTTGGTAGCTCGTTGTTGGGCACGCGATCAGACAGTCCGGTTCCTCGTTTGTCGAAGAGAATAAGTCGCGCAAAGGACGCGAGGCGCAGAAGGAAGCGCGCAAAGCTCGGTTCTTGCCAGATGTATTCAAGATGGGAGACCCAGCCCATAACGAACACCAAATCGAGAGGGGCATCGCCAACGACCTGGTAAGCGATATTCACATCCCCGCTTCTGGCGTACATCGTCTCAGGAGGATGCTCAAGTGGGAACTCAACGCCTTGGGAGCGTTTGATGAGGCTCGAAGGCATGTCAATGACGGTGGGTGGGCGTCTGAAAGAAGATAACACTGCTTCAGCGTTATCCTCGTCAATCTCTTCTTCGATGATCATGCGCCCTCGGGCCCGTTCGTGCACAATAAAATTGCCCGCATCTTCGAGAGCTTCCTTCACCTCTGCGACGAAACGATAACCACGTTTGGGCACAGTTTCGATGAGTTTCGCTCCGTCCGGGCCCAGCACCTTCCTCAGCGTCGAGATGTTTTGCGCGAGATTGTTCTCTTCGACGAAGCTATCGGGCCAGACTCGCGCCATTAACTCCTCGCGGCCGAGGACGCGCCCGTGGTTTTCCACCAAATAGAGCAGCGTGTCAAAGGCCTTCGGAGTTAGCGGCACAGCACCATTTTCGCCGAATAGCTGACGCTCAGTCACATCTATCCGAAAAAGCCCAAATACGTAGAAGCGTTTGGCTGGCCCCTTGATCATCGCTTTCACAGGTCTTTCAAAAGAATCTCAGAGGAATTTCAGAGTTTCCTAAGTACGCCGCGCCGACCGTGCGCGTATCGTACATCGCTTCAGAAGCAAGCAGGCGGTAGCGGGTGAAGCCAGACCTGCTTATCAAATCCGGGACCCTCATTCTAATCGGAAATGATGCAACAGAGAACTTTGAAAGGTAAATGTAATGAACAGGAGAACAGAGAGCAGCAACAAGATTGAAGCATCCGAGGCGACAACCGCGGGCCGGCACGCTCTCGTTCTTGGCGGCAGTCTCGCCGGGTTGCTGGCGGCGCGCGTTTTGTGCGACCACTTCGACCGCGTCACTGTCGTCGAGCGCGATCCCTTTCCGGCCACCGCCTCACCACGCCGTGGCGTCCCGCAGGCGAATCACGTTCACGCTTTGATGCCCCGTGGTCGTCTCATACTCGAACAACTCTTTCCCGGACTTCAGAAGGAAATGATGGCGGCGGGCGCGCCGCTGGTTGGTATGGGAAAGGACGTGGCTTGGCTGACGCCGCAAGGCTGGGGAGTGCGCTTCAGGTCGAACCTTGAGGTTCTGTCCTTTACGCGTCCATTGCTAGACCTCCACGTGCGCCGCCGGCTGATTACCGATTGTCGCGTGCACGTCATGGAGAACACCGAAATCATTCGCTTACTCCCCGGCAGACAAAACGGAAAAGTTGCCGGTGCGGTCGTGAGGACTGGTGGTGAAAACTCCGACAGGGTTGTCGAGATGCAGCTGCGGGCGGACCTGGTTGTTGACGCGACCGGCCGGGCTTCGCGTGCTCCACGGTGGCTTGAAGAACTCGGCTATCCCGCGCCCGAAGAAACGATTATCAATGCACACCTTGGATACGCAAGCCGCCTTTACCGTATTCCCGAAGGCTTTAGCGCTGACTGGAAATGCATCTTCGTACAGGCCGCCCCACCCGAGAGAAAACGCGGCGCAATTCTGTTCACAGTGGAGGGCGATCGCTGGCTGGTGACCATGATCGGCGGTGGCCGCGACTACCCCCCAACGGATAACGACGCATTTCTTGAATTCGCTCGAAGTCTGCCGTCACCGATCATCTACGACGCGATTCGCCAGGCGGAACCTCTCTCACCAATCAAAGGACATCGGGGCACCGAGAACCGTTTGCGCCATTTTGAACGTGCTGGTCGCCAGCCTGAAAACTTCATTGCCATTGGCGACTCGGTCTGCGCCTTCAATCCGGTCTACGGGCAGGGTATGACCATCGCTGCAATGGGTGCCAACGCACTGCATGAATGTTTATGCGAAGAGAAAGGCGTTCTTGAGAACTTCGCTAGACGATTTCAGAAGCGACTCACGAAAGTCACTGCTGCGCCGTGGATGTTGGCGACGAGCGAAGACTATCGATATCGCGAGACCGAGGGCGGCTCGGCTAGCGTGGCTACTCGCATCATGCACCACTACATGGATCATGTTGTGAAGCTTTCGACCTTCGACGCAAGCGTGCGCCAAGTTCTACTCGAGGTATTCGGTATGCTGGTTCAACCTTCCGCTCTCTTCCGACCCAACATCGTTCTTCGAGTGCTCGGCCACACGCTGGGCTTCGTCCGACCTCCCAAAAGCGTGGCTAAGAAGACATCGAGCGGCATGCTCGTCTATCACTCAGCAGCTAACGACTGAAGGAATTGAATGTATTGAAGCGCAGAACCGAAATCACTACTGAAACTGACAGGCTGCTGATTCTCAGCGACATTGGCGGAGAGACTGTAAATGGAGGGCACGAAAGATACCCGAGACCGTGGGTCTGGTGCTTCTCCTGCGCAGATCACGTGAGACCATTAACTACCGACGAGGCTGCGCTTCAGGCGCGTGTCACCTCGCGCGACATCTTCCGCCGCGTCGAATCAGAATTGGTCCACTACTTCGAAACTTCGGAGGGACTATTGCTCATCTGCCCTAATTCACTCTGAGGCCCGAGCCTAGCTCACTTGGATAGCCATTAACCAGCAAATCGGCCTCTCAACGTTCGTCACCTCGCAGTCAGGAAGGCGGACCCTGTCCCCGCTCTGACGGTGAGTGACTTTCAAGCTTGAGGCGGGGACAGGATCCGCCTTCCTGACTGCGAGGGCGCAAAGGTTGAGTTTTGCTCCCCTCCTGAGTTGTGGTATCCAGACTAGCGACCGGTGATTTCGGCAGCCAGCTTCTCGGCTCCATACAACCGTCGCAAAGCTTCAATGATGGCGGCACTGTGAACCGCCAGGGCGCGACCACCCTCGGCTTCGTCTACATACCAGTAACGGTTGGGTAACTTTTGTATGTTGCTGTCAAAGTTGAGGCCCACAACTTCCGCGTTTCGATTAATGACTGGACTACCGGAATTACCACCGATGGTGTCCGCGGTGTACGCGAAGTTCATTGGAGTCGATAAATCCAGTTTCGCCTTCCCGTCCCTCCAGCGCTGAGGCAAATCAAAGGGAGGTTTCTCATCAAAGCTGACCGCGCGATCGTATAAGCCGCTGTAAGTTGTCTTGTAAGGTACCAGGGTGGTGTCTTCCTCATAGCCCAGTACTCTGCCGTAACTTATGCGTAGACTGGAAGTAGCATCCGGATAAACGTTCCGGCCAAGTACGGCGAAGCGTGCCGCTGCAATCTTCTGCCCGGCAGCAGTTTCCACACTCTGAATCTTCTCCTCATTCCACGCGCGCAGGTCGCGAATGATGGGCTCTACACGACGGGCCAGCATGATCAGCGGATCATCGCTTTTCTTGATTGCCTCGGCCCCACCTTCGAACAGGGCTTTGCGTGCCGCTACGTCACCCAACTTTGTTCCGGCAACCGTGCTCTTAGCCAACGCCGCCGGAGTTGACCCTTGCAGGGCTGCACGAACGAAAGCATCGTCTGCTCCCAGCGCTTGTTGTGCGTCTGCTAGCCAGGATGCGAGGATTGCCTCTTCCATATCTGCATAGATTGGAGCCGGCGAGAAGAGATTGAACTTTAGCGATTCCAACTTTGAGTCACGAAACTCTTCGTAACGTGCTTCGTTTGGTTTTCCGACTTCTTCGGAATATCGAACGAGTGTCGAGGCGATTTGGCCCAGGCGGGAATAAGCTATCGTCGAGAAAGCAGATCGCTTAGCGTAGGTCGGAAGCTCTCTGTTGGCGTTAGCAATCTCCTCCCAGGCGCTGCCGTAAGCCTGCTGAAATTCCGGCCGGCTCGACACTGCTGCTCGTAACGCCTTTTCGTCCTGCTCTTTCCTGAGCATCATTCGTTGGTTGTTCAATCCATCTTGCTGGCCCACCAGCCTCTTGATGGAGTTCGAAAGACTGCGAACTGTATTCAAAGCGCGGCGGGCAGGCTCGGGACCAGTCGCGCTGTAGCGCAGCAAAGCTTCGCGGCGCGAGTTCCACACCTGCATCTGAAGTGGGTTCCCCAGATCACGCTGGAATTGCACTTGTGCCAACGTAAGCAGGCGGTTGGTAGATCCGGGGTTGCCGATTGCCAGCACGAATTCACCATCGGTGGGACCCTGCGCGGACCATTTAAGATAATTCTGAGTCTTTAACGGTTGCCCATTCTCATAGACGCGAAGAAAGGTGACATCAAGGCAGTAGCGCGGGTAAGTGAAATTGTCGTAGTCGCCGCCGAAGAAAGCTATCTGTTCCTCCGGCGCAAAAACCAGCCGGATATCGGTGTACTTCTTGAAACGATAGAGCCAGTATTCGCCGCCTCGGTAGAGTGCGACAACTTCGCTACGCAATCCGGTCTTGTCAGTTGACTCTTTTTCTATCGCCGCTCTCTGCGCGTTGCGGGCCTCGTTATTTTCCTTGTCAGATGCCCCTTCCTTTGCCGCTCCTTGTACGCGGGCCGTCACATCCTCGTAAGAGACCAACACATGAGCTTCCATGTCAGGACACTTCAGCTCTTCGGCCGAAGTCGATGCATAAAACCCATCCCGACGGAGATTGCGCTCACTGGTCGAAAGCTTTTGTAACTGGCCGCTGGCGACGTGCTGATTGGTCATCATCAGGCCGTTGGCCGAAACAAAAGCGCCGGAGGAACCTTCAACGCGGACAGATGCTAACCTAACGTGCTCCAGCCAGGCATCGGATGGTTCAAAGTTGTAGCGTTCCTTCCATTGCTTCCGCGGAGGATTGTCGAAAGTCCACATACCATCGTCCGCAAACAAAGGTAGGGGCGAGACAATCATCAACAGAACAAAAGCAATTACTGAAATCTTCTTCATTGACTTCTCCGTGATCTCTTAGCGCGAGGAGAGCTAGCAGACATTATAGTTCACGTTCCGAGCATCAGTTCCGATTACCGCGCTCGCTTCTGATTCACACCTATCTTCAGATAGGTGACGAGGGTGGAGCGAAACTCCCGAACCGTTTCAACGGTTTTGCGGCGGCGAGGAAACCGTTCAAACGGTTTCGGAATGTCACCGAAGTTTTCTACACCCAGCTAAAGCAGGGTGTGAATGAGAGGAGCTGGCGAACCCTCGGTTAAAGACACAGCGATGCCCGGTTTCTGGGTGCGGTTGGCTCACCGCTGAAACCTGAGATGCTCCTTCAGCCAGCAGCGATCCATCACCACCCAAAGCCCGGCGTCGAGCGCACGTTGGGCAGCCGCGTGATCAATCACCCCTTCCTGCAGCCAAACTGCCTTTGCGCCGATGGTAATGGCTTCGTCAACAGCCTTACCGGCTTCTTCTGATCTTCTAAAGATGTCTACCAACTCAATCTCATCAGGAGCGTCCGCCAACGAAGCATAAGACTTATCACCAAACACTTGTGTCTCATTGGGATTGACAGGAATCACCTGATAACCATTCCGCCGCATGTAAGACGCAACGCTGTTAGAAGCCCGCGCGGGATTAGACGAAAGACCTACGACAGCTATGGTCCGGCACTCGTCCAGGATTTTCTCAATCGTCTCTCTACCGTTAATTTCCAAGAAGGTCTCCACCCACTACAGAACCATTTGCGGTAGCCAATGGAACCTGGCATTCAAGTTTGGCCTTACAATTTTCCGACCGCCAACCAGTTGTGAGTGTCATGTTCCATTTGTGTGAGTGGCGGTTTGCCCGAGCATTGAGTGCATCCATACAGAACCGTTTGCGGTAGCCAATGGACCATGGCATTCAAATTTGGTCTTGCAATATAACGTCCGCCGCCAGTTGTGCGAGGGGGGGCCTGAGCGTTGAGTGCTTGCATCCATTGACTACCGTAAATGGTTCTGTGAGTCGAGACGTTCTCATTAGTTTGAGCCTGGAATCACCCGCTTCCGGTCGCGGTAGACCATTCGACCTGTCGCCGCGGTGTCTCTGTTTTTGACTACCTTTCTCAACGCCCTACAGGCGCCGTAACCGCGTGCAACTCTTGCAGCGAGCGGACTCTCACCGGTTCATCTCTGCCAAAGGCTCCCAACGCTTCGACAATTGCCTGCGCGCCAGTCATGGTCGTCACACAGGGCACGTTGTACTGCAGAGCCGCACGGCGAATCGCCTGCTCGTCAAAGTGAGAAGAGCGTCCCAACGGCGTGTTGATTGCTAATGCCACATCTCCTCGTTTGATGTGATCTACGATATTGGGTCGTCCCTCATTGACTTTAAAGACCGTTTCCACTTTCAGCCCGACTTCCTTCAAGCGAGCCGCCGTCCCCAGCGTGGCGATAATTTCAAAGCCAAGACGAACGAGCTTGCGGGCAATAATGACCGACTGTCCCTTGTCGGCGTCGTTTACACTGAGAAACGCTGTTCCACTGCGCGGAAGTGACAATCCGGCCCCCATCATCGCTTTACCGTAAGCCTCTCCGAACGTCTCGCCTATACCCATCACTTCGCCGGTCGAATGCATCTCCGGTCCCAAAATGGGATCGACGCCGGCAAACTTTGCGAAGGGGAAGACCGGTGACTTGATGAAGAAACGACTGACGGTCAGATCCTGAGGCAAAGCAAAGTCAGCCAGAGGCTTGCCGGCCATAACCAGAGCTGCAACACGAGCGATCTGAACTCCTGTTGCCTTGGAAACAAAGGGGACGGTGCGCGAGGCACGAGGATTCACTTCAAGCACAAACACCCGGTGATCCTTGATAGCAAACTGGATGTTCATGAGCCCGCGCACGGAGAGTGCCGTCGCGAGCGTGCGGGTGTAGTGACGCATCGTTTCTATATGCTCCGGATCGATGCGAACCGGCGGCAAAACGCACGATGAATCTCCGGAATGAATGCCTGCCTCTTCTATGTGCTCCTGGATTCCGGCAATCACGCACGCTGTTTCATCAGCCAGCGCGTCAACATCAAACTCCGCGGCCTGCTCAAGAAACTTGTCGATCAAAACTGGACGGTCGGGAGTAAAACCAACAGCCGTGCGGACATATTTATCCAGACTCTCTTCGTCATAAACAATGGCCATGGCCCGGCCGCCCAGCACGTAACTGGGTCGCACCAACACCGGATAGCCAATCGTCTCGGCAACCTGCTTCGCCTCAGCAACCGTCGCCGCCATTCCATTTGCCGGTTGCGGGATGCCCAACTCATGCAACAGTGCTCCAAACCGTTTGCGGTCCTCGGCGAGGTCAATCGATTCTGCATTAGTACCGATTATCGGTACGCCGGCACGGTGCAAACGCATCGCCAAATTTAGCGGAGTTTGACCTCCAAACTGAACTATCACGCCCTCGGGTTTCTCCACGTCAACGATATTCATTACGTCTTCAAAGGTCAGCGGCTCGAAGTAGAGACGGTCAGACGTATCGTAATCCGTGGACACTGTCTCAGGATTGCAGTTGACCATGATCGTTTCGAAGCCTGCATCGCGCAGGGCAAAGGAGGCGTGACAACAACAGTAGTCAAACTCGATTCCCTGCCCGATGCGATTGGGACCCGAGCCCAGAATCATTATTTTGCGACGCTCAGTGGGCGCCGCCTCATCCTCTGATTCGTAGGTTGAATAAAGGTAAGGCGTGAAGGATTCAAATTCAGCGCCGCAAGTGTCGACCCGTTTGTAAACTGGAACCACACCCAGGCGCTTCCGATAGGCACGTACTTCGTCTTCCGACGTGGCAGTCAAATATGCGAGCCGGCGATCAGACAGAGCAGCCTCTTTGAAGCTACGCAAAAGGTCTGCAGGGATCTCCTCCAATTTCTTTCCTTCCACCGACCGCTGAATCTCCATTACATCTTGCAACTGCTCCAGAAACCATGGATCGATCCGCGACAGGCGATAGATCTCTGCGATCGACCAGCCATGTTGCAGCGCATAAGTAATGTAGGAAAACCGCTGAGAGTTTGGACGCGCAAGCTTGCGTTGCAGCTCATCGTCAGACACGTCCTCAAGACGCAAGGGCTTCACGGCCTCGAGCGATCGCAATCCTTTGAACAATGCCTCCTTGAATGTCCGGCCAATTGCCATCACCTCACCAACCGACTTCATTTGCGTACCCAGCACGTCTTCCGCCTCGCGAAATTTTTCAAATTCCCACTTCGGAATCTTTGCTACCACATAGTCGATAGTAGGTTCGAACGAGGCGGGAGTTTTTTTAGTGATGTCGTTGGGAATCTCATCCAGCGTGTAACCAACGGCAAGCTTGGCGGCAATTTTGGCGATCGGGAAACCGGTTGCTTTGGAAGCCAGCGCCGATGAACGCGACACGCGCGGGTTCATCTCAATTATTCGTACCTCGCCGTTTTCCGGGTTGACGGCAAACTGAATGTTCGATCCGCCCGTTTCGACACCGACTTTACGAATTACGGTGATGGCCATGTCGCGAAGCTTTTGATATTCGACATCGGTGAGCGTCTGCGCTGGGGCAACCGTGATTGAATCTCCGGTATGCACGCCCATCGGATCGAAGTTTTCGATTGAGCAAATGATGACCACGTTATCCGCCAGGTCACGCATTACCTCGAGCTCGAACTCTTTCCAACCCAGAATCGATTCCTCAATCAAGACTTCGTGCATCGGCGAAGCGGCCAGGCCCGCGCGCACAATCTCTTCAAACTCCTCGGGGTTATAAGCGGTGCCGCCGCCGCTACCACCGAGAGTGAAAGAGGGTCGAATGATTGACGGATACCCAGTGTTTGTTACGATCTCCTGAGCGTCGTCCCAGGAACGCGCGAAACCTCCTCGCGGCATGGGCAGGCCGACTTCATCCATCGCCTGTTTGAAGAGTCGTCGATCCTCAGCGACTTTAACCGCTTCGCGCTTCGCACCAATCATTTCGACACCGTATTCATCAAGAATCCCGGCATCTGCAAGGGCGATTGCAAGATTTAATGCGGTCTGCCCGCCTACCGTCGGCAACAGCGCATCCGGTCTCTCGCGCCGGATAATTTCTGCAACTGTCTCAACTGTGAGTGGCTCGATGTAGGTAGCGTCGGAGGTCTCTGGATCGGTCATGATCGTTGCTGGATTGGAGTTAACCAGCACGGTCTTGTAGCCCTCCTGACGGAGTGCTTTGCATGCTTGCGTGCCTGAATAATCAAATTCGCAAGCCTGGCCGATTACAATAGGACCCGATCCGATGATGAGTATCTTGTGTAGGTCAGTGCGTTTGGGCATTAATTGGGAACGAAGGCACCCCGCCTGTCATAAGCGCGACTAGTACGCTAACAGCCAAAGAGTTTGTGGGTCGAGGGCATTATACATAACGCTTGCGAGAGGGAGTAGCCGCGCGAGAGGGCCAGGTTGCCGGGGCAGCAGCTTGACTGGTTTGAAGAGAGGTCGTCTTCATTTTCCATTTCTCATTTTCCATTTATCATTTTTCATTGGCTGACACTTGAATCCTTTGGGTCCACAGAGGGATTGCATCCCAAATGACAAATGGGAAATGGAAAATGAGAGATGGAAAATGAAAACGACCTCACACTTTACCAGAATGGATAGTCTCCCAAACCGACCGAACGTCAGCGGCGGTGATCCCGGCTCTTGCGATAGTCTTCGCCTTCGATTACCACCGCATTGCACATTTCATAGAGACGACTCCGCAAGCGTGTCCCGATGCGCTCTTCCAGCGTCGTCATTTCCTGAATACGTTCAGAGGATCCCTTCTTACTAAATGTTCTGCTGGCAATCTCATGCTCCTGAGTCTTCTCGATGCGAGGTACGTCCAAATAGTTTGTAGTAAAGATCGTAAGCTTCTTGTCGTTGTAGCGTTTGTTAATGATCTGGTACATCGTGTCGCGAACCCAGTCCGTGGGAATCGTGGAGCCCAGTTCGTCGAGCACCAAGACTTCAGCCTGGTAAACCGGCGCCAGTACTCGCAACTCAGACGTTTTCGATATTGGATTGTACGAATCCTGAATCTGTTTGAGCAGAGAGCCAAACTCGCAGAACAAACAGGAGACACCCTTCGCAATCAGTCCCTGCAGAATCGCCACCGCGAGATGTGTCTTTCCGACTCCGACCGGCCCGGTTAAGAGAAGACCTCTTTCCACTGCCGGGTAATCGTTCACCAGGGTTTTGGCCTTCATGAGAGCCCAATGAAGTGATGATGAACCCGCGGGGACTCGGTAGTTATCAAAGGTACAGTCAGCATGACGGCGCGGGATACGCGCCGCCTCCCGTAAACGATCACCGTCTCGCGGTTGGCATTCATCGCATATCTTTGCACCCTTACCGGGAACAATTCTTACTCCGGTGCCGAAGCAAGCGCTGCACACTTCCCTGGCTTGACCTTTGTCAAGGCCATTGACCGTAGGGCTAAGTTGTTTGCTGGAATTATCAGGAGGCATTAACGATTGCGGATACCAAGGACTGCGAACTACGACTTCGATTCCTATTCGGGTCGGATTATAGCATCGGCAGAGGGGAACGCAACGAAGGCACTTCTGGGACGTGTTAAATGTCTTCTATCTGTATGGTATATTTTGAGCCATTCATGCTTCCTCTTTTCAGATACTTGACGAAGCGATGTTCGCTCTCGTGACCGGAGGTCTTAATCTTAACAACGATGTCTTTGTTACATTCATTGCTGACGAAACTCGGCATCCGGAAAGTTGATAGCGAACGCAATCCTATCCGAGTTTTCCTTCTCGACGACGATAAGCGCAGGCACAAGTGGTTCGCTGAACGGTTCAAGGGCGACTTCATTGACATGGCCCACAACGTGAGGCAGGCACAGCAGCTTTTGGGCGAGAACTCGTACGACGCAATCTTTCTGGATCATGACCTGCATCCCGAGCACTACAACTCTGTCGACCGGGATGATGAGCGGACTGGCTACGCAATCGCTTCCTGGCTCGCGGCAAACCCGGACCTGCAACGCGCCTCAACCATTCTCGTCCACACGAGGAATGCCGACGGCGCCATGCGTATGGTGGAAGAGATGCGGCGTTCGGGTCGCAGCGCCGAGTATGTGCCTTTCCCACTCCTGGCGGAAAGAATCCGACACTACTGGAAAAGATAAATTCGTGGGAATAGGGGATAGGGACCTGGGAAAAACACGACTGCGCTTTCCCAATTACCCCCGCTTTCTTTTCGGATTAGAGGTCGCGTCCGTCGCGAGATCATCACGGGAGCGCGTAGGTGGCGGTATCACGTTGGCGTATACTGGGGTCCTATTACCCGATAGGATCCGCGCAAACAGTCTGAGCGATTTGCCGATGTATGGCCAGGGTGCAGCACAACACTCGGACGCACTACTGTCGCCCTTCTTGCACGCGGCCTCCGAGGCTGAGTCGGAGATCTTGACGCTGCTTCTGGCCGATCATGCCGGCCCGGTCATCAAGGGAATCATCAGGAGCAAGCTGCACACCTCCGACGCCGTGGATGACCGTCTCCGCTGGCAGGACGCGGAAGACCTGTACGGCGAAGTCGTCGCCCAACTGCTCGGGCGCCTCCGCGCCTGCAAGACCAGCGGCGGCAGCGAGGCCATCGGGGATTTCCGCAGCTACGTCGCCGTCACCACATACAACGCCTGTCACCAACACCTGCGACGTAAATACCCGCAGCGTTGGCGCTTGAAGAATCGGGTGCGATATCTCCTGACTCACCAGCGAGAACTCGCCCTGTGGCAGAGCGGTGACGGGGACTGGCTCTGCGGTTCTGCTGCGTGGCGCTCCCGTGTGAAGGACTCCCCAGCGGATACGGGACAGCTTCGGCAATTACGAGATGCTCCGCAAACGCTGGCGCTGGCCGGGACGGAGTATGAGGACATCCGGCGCGTGAGCCTGGCCGATCTGCTGAGGGCTATTTTCAGACAGGTCGGCGCGCCCGTCGAACTGGACGCGCTGGTCAACACGGTCGCGGACTTGCAGGGGATTAAAGACCTACCCCTCGCCACGAACCACGATGAGGGGGAGGCATCGGCGGGGCGCGGTGAGCCTTCGTCTGACGCGAGGGCTAACGTCGCTGCGGAGGTGGAGCGCCGCTCGTATCTGCAACGTCTGTGGTCGGAGATCGTGGGACTGCCGCCCGGCCAGCGCGCCGCACTGCTGCGTAATCTGAGAGATGTGCAGGAAGGCGTCATCGTGCTGTTGCCGCT
>JAMQPH010000566.1 GCA_023717605.1 Pyrinomonadaceae bacterium | reverse complement strand
ATCTCGTTCTACCGTCGGATGGTGGGCGAGGTCTGAATTTCTAACGGTGGCGCCGATCTTCAGCCCGCCGTCAGGCGTTGCTTCGATCTTGTCGAGCGGCAAACGGTTGATGTCGAGAACCCGCCCCGGCGTTTCGACGTTCAGCTTCATCAAATCCAGCAGTGTTGTCCCGCCGGCGACAAAGCGCACGTCGGCGCCCTGCTGTGCGGTTTTCGCCTGCGCGGCGGTCGCCACCGCCGCCGCGGAATCTGCTGGCCGAACGAATTCAAAGGTATGCATGGGATGGCTCCTGCTCGCGGCTAAGTATTTTTGCGAACTTGCTGGAGCGCGGCCACGATATTGGCATAGGCTCCGCAGCGGCAGATGTTGCCGCTCATCAGTTCTTTCACCGCCGCGTCATCGGGACCGCAGGGTTCCTTGAGCAATGCAACGGCCGACATAATCTGGCCTGACGTGCAATCAGGGCTACGTCAAAGTCGTCCAAGTGTAAGAAATTATGGGAGAGTGCGATGAGGCTGGCTATTGGAGGGTGAATTTGGTAGTGTGCGTGGATGAGCAGTCGGGTGGGAAGAGGCCGTTGAGCTTACAGGCGCTGGAAGTGCGTTTGGTTAGGCGCCAAGAGCGAGCGCATTTTTGCCAGTTGATGGATGAGCACCACTATTTGGGCTACCAGCACATCGTCGGCGAGTCTTTGTGCTATGTGGCCACGCAGGGGCAGGAGTGGGTAGCGCTTTTGGGATGGGGCTTGGCGGCATTGAAATGTGGTGTGCGGGACCGCTGGATCGGCTGGGAGCGGTCATTGCAATGGCGCCGTTTGCATATGATTGCCAACAACGTGCGTTTTTTGATTTTGCCGGGCGTAAACCAACCCAACCTTGCCTCGCGTATTTTGGGGATGAATTTGAGACGACTGAGCAGGGATTGGGAGTTGTATCATGGCCATGCGATTTTGTTGGTGGAGACTTTCGTAGACAGCGCGCGTTTTCGCGGTACGTGTTACCGGGCGGCGGGCTTTGAAGTGCTGGGGGAGACGCGCGGATTTGCCAAGCGCAACGATCATTACTGGCACCACGGGCAGAGAAAGCTCGTGTTGGTGCGTGAGCTAGTGGTCGATGCGCGGTTGCGCCTGGGGGGGCCGTTTTTAGCTCTGAAGTTTTCGAGAAAGGAGTCGGTGATGATCGATGTCAATAGTCTTGCGCTACAAGGAGAAGGCGGGCTGATCGATTTGCTTCAAACGGTTACCGACCCGCGCAAGCCCCGCGGGGTGCGCCATTCGGTGGCGAGCATTGTCGCGATTGCGGTGTGTGCCGCGTTGGCGGGAGCGCGCAGTTTTTGTGCGATTGGCGAATGGACTCAAGCGCTGAGCCGCGAGGGGTTGAAGCGGCTGGGAGTGAAAGGCCCTAGCGCGCCTTCCGAGCCCACCATCCGCAGAGTCTTGCAACGGCTCGATGCTGAGCGGTTAGATGCTGCCATCGGCCAATGGCTTATTAAGCAATATCCCTTGGCGGGCCGGGCCATTGCGGTCGATGGCAAAACGCTATGCCGCGCCCACGACGGCACTAAGCCGGCTCCGCACCTGCTCAGTGCGATCCTACAGCAAGAAGGGGTCGTGCTCGGGCAGATCGCTGTGGAAGAGAAAACCAATGAGATCCCCAAACTGCCTCAACTGCTCGACCCACTGCCGCTAGAAGGAGCTGTGATCACCGCCGATGCGCTGCACACCCAGCAGGAAACTGCCCGCTATTTGGTGGAAAGCAAAAAAGCCGATTACCTGTTCACCGTCAAAGACAATCAGCCCACCCTGCGCCAAGACATCGCGGCCTTGGAGCTTAAGTCTTTTCCCCCCTCAGCATAAAACCATCGATAAAGCGCATGGCCGTCTGGAAGTGCGCCGCATCTGGTGCAGCAGCGAGCTAAACGGCTATGTGAACTTTCCCTATACTGCCCAGGTCTTCGTGATCCAACGCGAGAGCACTGAAATCGTCACTCAGAAATCCCGCACCGAAACTGTTTATGGCATCACCAGCCTCAAACCACAGAAGGCGAACCCGGAGCGCCTGCTCAGCTTGAGCCGCAACCATTGGTCGATTGAAAACCGGCTCCATTGGGTGCGCGATGTCACCTTCGATGAAGACCGCTGCCGCATCCGCAAGGGCACGGGTGCCCAAGTGATGGCTACGCTACGCAATCTTGCGATCTCCTTGCTGCGCATGGCGGGCGCCACCAATATCGCAAAAGCACTGCGTCACTGCTCCCGTATGCACTTCGATGTTATGCGTTTCCTCGGCCTTCGACTTTGACGGAACCGTGGGGTAATGATCATAGCGAAACGCCTTGGGCTTGAATCGACAATGAAATCCCGTGGTCGTCCGAAGCGAACCTGAAAAGACTCCCGACCCCTTTTTCTCTTTTGGAAGGATGAGAATAAAACTCTGAGATAGAAATTTGATTTCTTTCAAAATTAGTTAGAACCATTTCCA
The DNA here is from genome assembly GCA_023717605.1 of Pyrinomonadaceae bacterium. Taxonomy (GTDB): domain Bacteria; phylum Acidobacteriota; class Blastocatellia; order Pyrinomonadales; family Pyrinomonadaceae; genus PSRF01. The sequence goes on along the minus strand of JAMQPH010000566.1, from coordinate 77 downwards.
TAAAAAGCGAGGTAAGAATGGAATTATCAACTAATATTAAATCAGATTTACCATACTGACCAGTTCTTCTATCAATT
>JAMQPH010000562.1 GCA_023717605.1 Pyrinomonadaceae bacterium | reverse complement strand
GACTCGCCCTTAGTTCGACTGCCTAATTCATTCACGGTTCGGTCGTATTCTGGCCCGAAGTGTTCTTGGAGCCTATGGGATCGCTTTTTTCGGTAGAAGAACCAGGCCCCGATTGCAACCAATCCTAGAGTCACAGCGGTCACAACTATAATCCACGTTTGAGTATCTATCGTTTCCACCTGTACCTCCGTTTCTGATTTGATAACTCGGTAATGCTAGAAACAAACTCATTCGAATTTATTCCCAACTTTGTCGCGTCAACTGTTTAGATAAATACGCCGAATCGGCAGGGATTGCTGTCCAATATTGAACGGTCTTGAAAAGATTTATTTGGGCGGCTCTCCATGGAGGGGAGAGCCGCCGCGGATCATCATCGCTTCTCCCTGATTGCCCAAGCAAGCTCGTAGGCAATGCGGCTACCGATCATCCCGAAGAAAACTGTCCAACTCAAATCGTTCGCGATCGAGGAATCGCCCCTCGACTCTGACGTAATCGCCAGACCGAAGCGCGAGGAACGATCGACATCCGACCTGCGAGCGTTGTCGGGATGAGAAACGAGGACCTGTTCTCTGGGAGCTATCAGAAATTCTGTGTGTGAGGCAGCTCTAAGGGAGAAGGAGGAGATATGCCGAAGGACAGAGGAGAAGAGAAGGTGGAGACAGGAGAAAAAGTGACGATCAAGGCGGAGCTATTTGACGAGGTGTTGAAAGACTACCGAGGGCCGAATGGGACCGATGCCTGGGATAAAGAAAAGACCGACCCAAACGGCAAGCCCCAAAAGGCCCCCAGTTTACCCCAGACCCTTCATGCGGTCACTGGCGTTGTAGTAGCCGACGACGTGCTCTTCGGTGTGATAGTCCTTGCCCACGATGAACAGTTTCTTCATGTCGAACCCCCCGACCGCTGGAGTTCTTTGATGCTCGCTTCTGCCTCGGTGTGGGAGTTGTAGATCTCCACTACAGCGTTATTCTCAGCCATGGTTTACCTCCAACTTTCCAGCATTGCCCGGCATTCATGCAGGCGAGCGGCACCACGATTAGCCCTTAGCTGTCGCAAGCCGGAGATCGTCCTTGACCGCGCGCACGCCCTGGATCGAGCGCGCTAGCACTGCTGCCTCTAGGCGCCGCGCCCCGGTGGGGACGGTCCCCGTTAGCCGCACGACCCCGTTCTTCACCTCTACACTGATGTCCTTGAAGTCAGCTTTCTCAAAGGCCTTCTTCACTTCGCTCTCGACATCCTCGTCGCGCACCTTCACCGCTGCCTGCTTGGCGCTTGCTACCACCTGCAGTTCGTTCACGACACGCTTTACTCCGCTCACCCCGCGGGCATCAGCTGCAGCAGCGGTCTTTGCATCCTGAGAGGGCACAATACCAAAGAGCGTTACCACCCCCGCGTGCGTTTCCACATTGATGTCGAGCGCCGGGGTCCGGCTGTCGGTCAGCAAGCGCATCTTGGTTGCCGAGGTGATCCATATATCGCTGGCAGCTTCCCAAATTCCGGACTCCTTACTGATCGCTGGCGCCGTGGGCTCACGCCAGATCTCCGCATCGGCCAGCGCATCGGGGCTCTTGATCTCACTAGCGACGCGCTCCACGCCCGGCACCCAGGCCACCGTCTCGACGGCGCGCAGGTGAGCGCTCAAGGTCTTCGCCGTTCCGGCCAGCAGCACCACGCCCTTGTTGACGGACTTTACCGAGATGCTGCTGTCCTTGAGAGAAGAATCGGCCTGCAACGCCTTCTCAACCCGCTGCTTCAGGGCGTCATCGGACAGCTGGACCGCCTTCTCGCGCTGCGGGGTAACGACCTGCAAAAGGTTGCGCACCTCCAGCACGCCGTCGATCTTTTTAGCGATGCTCTCCGCTTTCGCCTTCTCCTCAGCGGAGCGCACCTTGCCGTGCAAGGTGACCTTGCCGAGGATGGTGTCCACGTGGATGACCGTCCCGCTGACACCCTCCGTGGTTAGGAGAGCTAGCTTGGTCTTCGTGGTGATCCAGGCGTCCGGCATGGCCGCCCGAACCGGCGCGGCCAGCGCAACAGCCACGACCACAGCGAGCACACTGTGCTTTACCCAACATGTTCCGTTCATAATTTTTCTCCTCTGCCTATCTGAGACTCTTTGGAGTCTCAAGTCCGCGGAATTGATTCGGATCGAGATCCTCCGTCGCGCGTATCAGTTCAAACCTCTCCTGTAACTCCAAGCGCAACATCTTTTTCCTTCGCCCATAAGCAACGATCGATTGTGGACTGCTTGACCAGGTGCTCCCATCATCTGGACGGTAGAGTTCGAAGCACTGACCGTGGATTTCGATTTGTTTGATCATGGCATGCTCCTGACCTTTGGTAAGGATTTTTGCGACATGATTGTGCATGTCGCAACAACCGGATGGCCGTACGACACTCAGCGCCCTTAGATTCGGCCCAACAGGAACAGAATCAGGACGATAATTAATATCGTCCCGACGATGCCCGAGGGACCGTAACCGTACGAGTGATAACCCCAGTTGGGCAGACCCCCAAACAGGAGCAGAATCAAGACGATCAACAATATCAGTCCCATAGTAAGTTACCTCCCTTTTGATTCGATATGACGTTCGGCTAGTTTGGGAAAGAGCCTTTGTCTAATAACTGGACGGGTTTGAAAAGAATCATCGCGAGACCCGCGATGGTGCCCAGCCGCTATGGCGATCCGAGCTAGATAATCGGTGAGTTTCTTTTCATTAATGACGAGAAAGCGATCTAGGTTGGTCTCAATCAACCCGAGGTTACGAAATCGCTGCATAAACAAACTGATCCGCGGCCGAGTCGTGCCCACCATCTCGGACAATTCATCATGCGATATCTTCAGTTCGATGCGAGTGTTCTGTTGGTCCTTCTTGCCCAGTGTGCGCGCCAACTGCAACAGCGTCTTGCCCAATCGCTGCTCGCTGTCCACCGTCACCAGGTTCGCGATGACCTGCTGCTGGTCGGCGATGCGCACGGCTAGGTATCTGACAAACCCCTCAAGCAGCGAGTCGCGACTCAAGCGCGCCAAGAATTGAGAAGAAGGTATCTGTTTTAAGATCGTCGCTTTCATCGCGGTGGCTGTTTCCAGACGTGAGCCTAACCCGGATAGACATAACTCACCGAAAATATCTCCCGCACTGTGGATGGCAAGCAGGCACTCTTTACCTTCAGGCGAGAGTATGAGCAGTTTAATTTGCCCGCTCTCAATGAAGTAGACCATCTCGTCTTGATCGCCACAGGTGTAGACGTTGGCGTGTCTCGCAATCTTGACGGCACGAGAATTTAACGTCTCGTGCTGCAATGACTCACGCAGTTGCTGTTTGAACCGGTCTGCTTGGGGAGTCTGTTGAATCATGATCGTGTATCCTTGTGCCCAACTTAATGGACAATCCCCCAAGTCGAACTACGACTTCTTGGCTCCGACCACCACCAACACGATCCCGCCTACAAGCGCCAATCCACCCACGAGAGGCGGGATCGGGATGGTCTTCTGGGTGTCGGCGGTGGCATGGATGGGGCCAATATCGATAACCTTCTCGCGGCTTGTGTAGGTGATGCCCTGGTAAGCAAAAGCCACGATCCCGAGGACGATGAGAGCGATCCCAACAAGCGTTATTGGATTGATGCGCATAAAATTCCTTCATTCGTCACAAAGTGAAATGGCTACTAAACTCTTCGTCCCTGAATGAGATTGATCACTAGCATCACCACGGCGATGACCAATAGGATGTGGATGAATCCACCCATCGTGTACGAGGTTACCAACCCCAGTGCCCACATGATCAAAAGAATCACAAAAATAGTCCAAAGCATGTTTCAACTCCTCTCCGGCTATAAGCCTATCACGTCGAATCTCCTATCCACCCGATGTCTCTCGCGGTTCTTCCTGGTACGACTGTTTTTCTTCTTCCGTGGTGGCGTCAACCGAGCCGCAGCAATGACCTACGAGTTCCTTTCCTTTTTCGACGATTCCTTCGGTAATCTCCCGAAGTTTCTTCCCCTGCTGATTCAGGTAATCGAGGGTCTTACTACTGCTCTCACGAAGCGATTCCCGCGTCTCCTTGCGCGC
>JAMQPH010000555.1 GCA_023717605.1 Pyrinomonadaceae bacterium | reverse complement strand
GGTCGCAAACATACGCGTAGGGTTAAAGCAATTTAAGGCATAGGGTTTCACGCCTGAGGTTACTGAAATTTTTCAGTAAGCCTGACTGAACCCTCCTAATCGGTCCAACCAAAGGAGGTCTGCGATGAAAAAATTAATGTTAGTTTTAGTGCTCGCACTGGGTCTCGGACAATCGGGTTGCGAGTTCATTGGCGGAGCGGCAGTAGGAGCCCTCGGCACAAGCGCAGGCTACGAATATAACGCCTATAGCAAGATGAACCAGCTGGAGGATGATTACAAAAACGAGAGAATATCCCGTACAGAATATGAGAGCCGTAAGGCACAGATCGAGAAAGGCTCCATCATTTACTAGGAGGTATTATGAATCTAATCAATCGTGGAGCATTCTCCCTAGTTCTCCTTGTCGCGCTGACGGTAAGCGCTGGCTGCAGCGACACCAACTTTGCGCTGATCGGCAGAGACACGCTTCCTGACCGGGCGAGTCAATCGGTCCAGGACGAGATCGTGGCTACGGTGGAGCGGGTAGATACTGGATTTAGGGAGATTAATTTACGACCGAATGATGGTCGCACCAGAGTGGTAGGCTATTCTACCGACGCCCGTGTGATGTATCGCGGCCGTGAATATCCGGTCAGTCAATTACAGTCCGGGGACGTCGTCGTCATGCAACTCAGGCAGGACTCTCGTGGCAACTCCTACACGGATCTAATCCGCGTCCAAGAAAGCAACCGAGATTGGGCTCAAGGCCGTAATTACTAGGGGCCGGAAAGGGTTCCAGACCGAACCTTTTTAGACTATTAAAACCACGGATACCCAAACATGATTCAACAGACTCCTCAAGCAGACAAGTTCAAGCAACAAATACGTGAGTCATTGCAGCAGGAAACCGCGAATTCGGGTGCCATCAAGATCGCCCGGCACACGAATGTTTACACCTGTGGCGATCAAGATGAGATGGTCTACTTCATCGAGAGCGGCCAGATCAAACTGCTTTTGCTCTCACCCGAAGGTAAAGAATGTCTCCTTGCTATCCACAGCGACGGAGATATTTTCGGTGAGCTGTGCTTAGCCGGGTTAGGCGCACGTCAGGAAACAGCCACCGCGATGAAAGCAACGACCTTAAAACAAATACCTTGTAGCCAGTTCTTCGCGCGCTTAAGCCGCGACTCCTTGTTTGGGGGCTTCGCGCAATACCTCGCCGTGCGCATTGCCGACCAACAACGGGTCATAGCCAATCTAGTGACGGTGGATAGCGAACAGCGGCTGGGCCAGACTTTGTTACAGCTGGCTCGCACAATGGGCAAGAAGGACCCGCGCAGCATTCGCATCGAACTGAAGATTTCCCATGAAGAATTCTCCGAGATGGTCGGAACGACCCGGCCTCGGATCAGCGTCTTTATGCAGCGCTTCCACAACCTTGGGCTGATTGAGACCAACAGAGATCGCTTTCTCATCATCAAAGAAAATAAGCTCACCGATTACCTCGCTCAGATCGCCTAGAGCCGCTGGGCATCTACGCGAGCGGCGCGATATTTCTTTTCGGGACTGTCCAGTGTTGGACAGCAAGCCCTTCCGAGTCACCGTAACTTCCCGGCTTCCACGATTCCTCTTGCTATCTTTAGGTGCCTATGAGCAGGGTTGCGGCAGAATGTCGCCTCCCTTGATCAATG
>JAMQPH010000554.1 GCA_023717605.1 Pyrinomonadaceae bacterium | reverse complement strand
CACCTCTGTTTTGCGAATCTTGCCAGCATTAACACACCCTAACTTTAGTCTTTTGCAGAGGCACGAGTCTTGCTCCAAAGAGAAGTTGCAAACAAGAAAAAGAAAGAAGCGTCGCTGCAAAACTCTTCGGTGAGTGGCAGTCGTTTCTAGATGCAGGAATGATGTTTGAAAAGAGAGGAACGAGTTATGGAAGCCAGAGGGCGCGGCGAAAAGGCCACATAGCAAGGCCGGTTGGAACCGGTGGTCACTGGCGAAGCAGTGGCGTCCTAACCCTGCCGAAGTTCGTTGCATAAGCCGCAACGAACGGGCATGAGATCAAGCTTGCAGGAGAAACGGGCGAGGCTTGCGGGGGAGTTACACTCCCAATAAGAGCTCGTCACGGAAGCCGAGACGGTCAGACGGCAATTGTCGAATCCGAGATCCTGTCCATAAAGCACACCTAACTGTGACTAAGTGGTGTGAGAGATCAGCGGAATGCGAGAGCAATCTCGCATCCTGCCCCGCGACTTGTGGTTCTGGTTGCGAGTCGTAAGGGGCTGCGAGGACTTCGTGAACCTCGCGGATAAGTCTCGAGCCTGGTTCGTCCGGGTGTAAAGGATCGGAAGGAGACCTAAGTCGGCGGGTAAATTGCTATGCGAGCTACGCCGGAACCGCAGTGTGGCTCTCACTTCATTGAGAGTAGGCAGGCGGAGTTGCCAATGTCACATGTCGGGGCAGAGTGGTCGTAGTAGTCGGTGGAGTAATGTCCATCCCGGGAGACGGTAACACCGGTCACAAGGCGAAGGACCACAGTCGCGATGCCTCCGTTTAGGAATACTCCCTAACTGCGTTGGGAGATGTTCGAAAATGGAGATGAGCTCGCGCGCGATGGAGAGCCGGATGCGCTGAAAGGTGCCTGTCCGGTTCGGGAAGGGCTTCATTGAGACCGCTTGTTCGAGAGAACAAGTATGGCGCGATGATTCTACTTCATAGAGCAAAAAGCAATATCGCAGACACAGATCTGCGTGACAGAGTCGAGCGACAGCTCGATTGGGAACCGGAAATTACGTCAACTGACCTCGGGGTCGCAACCGACAATGGTGTAGTCACGTTGACCGGGTTTGTAAACACATACGGCGAGAAGTTGGCAGCAGAGCGTGTGACGCTCAAGACCTATGGTGTCAGCGCGGTGGCCAACGACATTCTGGTGAAGCCGATGTTTAAGAAGACCGACACGGACATTGCATCAGCAGCGTTGGATGCATTGCAAGCGCGCGTCGATGTTCCCGACGAGAAGATCAAACTGACCGTGAAGGACGGTTGGATCACACTCCAAGGGAACGTTGATTGGTACTACCAGAAGAACGCTGCGGAATTTGCGGTTAAATACCTGTCGGGTGTCAAGGGCCTAACCGACAACATCAAGGTCCAACCGCAGGTCTCGACGATTGAGGTCAAGGACAAGATCGAGGATGCGCTGAAGCGCAGTGCGGAAGTCGACGCTCGTCGGATCATCGTACAAGCCTCCGATGGCAAAGTGACTTTGCGGGGTAACGTGCGGTCCTGGTTTGAGAAGCAGGAAGCGGCAACCGCAGCGTGGGCTGCGCCTGGCGTAACACAAGTAAGCAATCAGATAGCCATTGTGCCGTAAAGGTGGCGATGCAATGGGTACAGCCCTTGTTCCTTAACGAAGGTGTTGTACCCATTTCAATCTTGCCGCTAGTTGGCTATTCACTTTTCGCAGAAGTCCGGGCTATTGCCGAGGAGTCTTCATATCGGGCGAAAGGCGTTTAGTCCGCCGCAAGAAGGGGGCCGAACGATGAACTGGGTCGCCACCAATGGACTGTCTTTGAGTGAGTTGCAGCAGATTGAAGAGTCGGCCCGACATTCGGAAACGTCCGAAGCGAAGACCGTGCTGCGACTCTCAGCGGCTTTGCGGGAAGCACTCCAGGCCAAAGAGAATGCGTGCGCCCTAGCCGCTGAGTTTAAGAAGAAGGCTGACGCCCCTCATAGAAAGCTCGATCTCGGCGGGCAATGAGTTGGCTTAAATATAAGGAGGACTGAAATGAGGCTGAGATCAACACTGAATCCAGAAGAGCAGACCAACTTTGTTGAGGGGCCGACCAGGTACAGGATGGGCCCAAACCAATCGCAGCTCCTCTGTGGATTCTGCAATGAACCTTACTACGTCGATGACGTTACGTTTAGCCAGGCTGCGTCGGTCATGGAGGAGGGACTCGATAATCCTTTTTGCTGTGATGAATGCGAAGAGGAGAACGAAGAGATAGCTCATTAAAGGGTCCCGGGAATCAAGTGATCCGGGGAAGGTCCTTGGTAAGACGGGAGGTGGATCATGAATAAGAGCTTGAGGTTGATGAGTGCAGCGGGCTTGGGCGCAGGTTTGATGTATCTGTTTGATCCTGATCGCGGGAAAAGGCGACGGGCCTTGGTGCGCAACAAGGTGAGACACGCAGCCAAGGTAGCAGGTGATGTAACCGGCAAGACAGGTCGGGATGTTCGCAATCACGTGATGGGCGTTCTTGCCGAAGCAGAGTCTTTGTTTCGAATCAGAGATGTTTCAGACGATGTTGTCAGAGCGCGCGTCCGTTCAAAGCTAGGTCGTATCGTCTCGCATCCGAGCGCAATTGAGGTGAAGGCTGTCGATGGATTGATAATTCTAAGTGGTCCAATCCTCGCCAGCGAAGAGCATCTCTTGCTCGAGTCTGTTGCCGACCTACATGGAGTTAAGAACATCGAGAACCTGCTGGAACTACACGACCAGGCCGGTGACATACCGGCTCTCCAAGGAGGACGACCGCGACAAGAAAGGTTGGGAGTCCTGAAGACTAGTTGGTCGCCCACGACGAGGTTGATTGCCACCGCGGCTGGAGGCGCTCTGGCGCTTTACGGAGCAAGACGCCGCGGGATGTTTGGCTCTGCCCTTGGAAGCTTGGGAGTGGGAGTCGTCATGAGAGCTCTCACAAATGTCAAAACGAGCGATCACGTACGCGAGGATGATGATTGCGCCGTCATTGATAATCCTAAGCCGATCAACATCGACGCCCCGGTCGATCAGGTTATTGATTACGGCTTGCCTCCGGAAGAGTTCGCTGACGTCGTGTCGCATGTTCATGCGACGAGATGCAACATGTTCATGAGGTAAGAAGAAAGAACATACCGATGCCTGGTCTCATTTTGAATCACGCTGGCCCAGGAAACGTTACGCCCGGTGATTTCTGAAAGAGGTGCTGAATGAAAACGTTGATGGCGACAGACGGCTCACCCGAAGCAACCGCGGCACTTAGAGCCGCCAGCCGCTTCCTGCGCAAACAGAAGAACGCGGTCTCGGTACTTTGTGTTGCCCCTGAGCCGGTGATCAAACTGTCGGCGAATGGCTCGCGAAATGGCCATATGCGAATAAGGGACGCCTACCGTCAGAGAATCGGTAAGGAGACTCAAGCGATAGTGTCCACCGGTCAAGCGGCACTCGCCAAAGAAGGGGTTAAGTCGGAACCCATTACACAGTTTGGATCGCCGGCAGGCATTATTCAACAATTGACTGGAGAATACGACGTCACAGTAGTAGGGGCCACTGGCCGGAAAGATCGATCTCTAATTGGTATTGGTCCGGTGGCGGGGCGGGCCGTCGAGCACGGGCGCGGGGTGGTGCTGGTCGTCCGCAAACCGTCTAACGAGAGCAACTGGCGGGCCCTGGTCGCTGTGGATGGCTCCGGCGCTTCGCAGCGTGCCTTGAATGCGTTGAGGCTGTACTTTGATATCGGGGCAGCCGAGGTAACTGTGATGCACGTGGTCGAGACGCCGTGGGTTCATCTTGGTCTAAGTCCAGAATGGCTCAACTACCCTGATGACATTCCCGATCAGGTCGATCCGGAAATCCAGCTTGAAAAGGAGCTCGGACGTGAGGCGGAAACCATAGTCGAACAGGCCGAAGGCCAACTCGAAGGTTATGCTCTTGGAGTGAAGACCGTGATTCGTGAAGGAAGCCCAGCCAATGAGATTCTCGGGGAGGCAGAATTGGAAGAGTACGATTTAATAGTGTTGGGAGCGACAGGGGCCTCAGATCTGAAGCATCAGATGCTCGGAAGCGTATCCGCCAAAGTTGCCGCGCAGGCAAACTGCTCGGTCGCGGTGGTTAGGGCCAGAGAGTGAAGTGGGTATTTTGACTTTCTCAGTTCTAGGGAAGTTTCTCGCTGGAGGCATGCGCACGAATTCGAAGGTGAGAGCCAACGCACAATTCAAGCAGTGGGTTATCTCAACCTGATTGCTGATGCTGCACACAATCTGATTGATGGCATGCTGGTCGGGGCCGCTTACTCGGTCAGTATCTCCGTCGGATTGGCAACTACCGTTGCCGATCTCCTGCCCGAGCTCCAGAAAGAACGCAAACCAGCCAGATCGGGTTTGTAGCTCATTGCCCTAATATTCGGGGTGGGCCTGATGTACCTGTTAACGCTCATTGGATAGATTCATGGAAGCATCGGCACAACAGCAAACTTTCTGTGAGCGAGTCGTGGCGGCGGCGGCCAGTCGGCCTGACAGAATAGCGATGATGGTGATTGAGCCCGCGGGTAAGCAGACGATTACCTTCGGTTCAATGCTGGCCCAGGTACGTAGCATTGCGTATCGCCTGACCCAGGAGGGAATTGCTTTCGGCGAGCGGGTCGCACTTATCGGTGAGAATCACCCTAATTGGGCCATTGCTTACCTCAGCATCATCTATAGAGGCGCGGTGGTTACACCGCTGGATCCCACGGCGACAAGGCAAGCACTGGCCGCCTTTCTTAAAGGCTCTGAAGCGAAACTCGCATTTGTTTCACCATCTTCACTGGATAAGTTTCGGGCGGCCTGCGAGCAAATGGGCCGTAACATTCCCGCAGTGGCCCTGGAACGCCTCACAGAACCAAATGGCCTGGCTAGTTTTGAGGACTGGGCAGAGACCCCCACGCCAAAGGAGTTCAATGAGGCTCAGCCACCCGCTAAGGCGGAGGATCTAGCGGTTCTCATATACACCTCAGGGACGACCGGAGTGCCGAAGGCGGTGCCGCTCACTCATGGAAACATCTACGCTGAGAGCGATAAGGTCCAGGAGGTGCTGCGCATTAGCGACCAGGAGGTCGTCCTTAGTCTCCTACCGCTATTTCATGCCTACTCACAAATTGTAAATCTGTGGCTATCGACCATCATAGGAGCGCGTGTTGTTTACCTGGCCCAGTTGAGCAGTGTGGGGATTGAACTGGGATTGAGGGAAAGCGGTGCGACGGCGTTAATCGGAGTGCCACGCCTGTGGTACCTATTTCACAAAAAGATATTTGACTCAGTACAAGCGCGACCAGCGCCGGTCCGGATTATCTTTCGAGTCATGCTTGCGCTTAATGGCTGGCTGCGCGACTGGTTTGGGGTGAATGCTGGTCGCTTCTTCTTCAAACCCATACACCACTCCTTTGGCGGCAAACTACGCTTGGCGGTTTCTGCCGGCGCCAACTTCGACGAGGATGTTGCGAAGGCTTTTTACCGTTTGGGTTTCACAATCTTGCAGGGCTACGGCCTGACAGAGACGAGCGGTGCCGCCACGGTTACTCGCTTTGAGGACAACAAGATTGGTTCGGTAGGCACTCCACTGAACGGTGTCGAGGTCAGGATTGACGAACCGGACGGAGAAGGGATCGGCGAAGTGTTGATTCGCGGGCCAGTAGTGATGTCAGGCTACTACCAGAATCCGGAAGCTAACCGCGAAGCATTTACAGCCGAGGGATTTTTTCGCTCTGGCGATCTGGGGCGCTTTGACAAACGCGGGCACCTCTACATAGTCGGCCGTAAGAAAGACGTGATCAAGTTACCGTCTGGCAAGAATGTCTTCCCCGAAGATGTGGAAGCGCACTACGAACACTCGGCGTTTGTTAGCGAGGTCTGCGTGCTCGGCGTCAAAGATGAAGAAAGTCAGTTCAAAAGAGCAGAAAAATTATGCGCGGTCGTGGTACCGAATTTCGAACACCTCAAGGCTCAGCACATTTCGAACTCCCGGGAGTGGGTTGTTTGGGAGCTGGAAAACCTCGGCCGTGAACTGCCCGAATATCAGCGCGTGCATGATTTTGTCCTTCGCGCTGAGCCGTTACCGCGCACGACCACCCGCAAAATAATGCGGTTCGAACTGCGAAGCCAACTTGAGACGCAGAAGGAGCGAGCAGGCAACGGGCGAAAGCCGAAAGCTATTGTCCCTAACGAAACTGACCGAGCGTTGATGGATTCACCAGCCGGCCGCGCCACAGTTTCGGCGGTAAAACAGCACGTTCGCGATCTTGAGCTAATTCATCCGCAGATGAACTTGGAAATTGATCTGGGGCTTGACTCGCTTGCGCGCGCGGAATGTGTTGTCAGTGTCGAACAAAACCTGGGCATCGAACTCAAGCCCGAAGAAGTATCCACCGCTCAAACAGTTGGCGAACTGATTCAGATGGCTAACGCAGAACTCAGCGGTGGACCACGACGATTGGCGCCGGCCGGCGCGGAATTCCACTGGCAGGAGGTATTGGCGGGACCACCTGAGGAACTGCGGGAGATGGAGCAACTTCTCAAGCCCAAACCAGTGTTGGTGCTGTTTGCGTATGTCGTGCTGCGGCTGATTAACCTCGGAGCACGTCTCTTATTTCGCATGGAGGTAAGGGGCAGGGAAGTGCTGACGCAGCTTGAACCACCGTATCTAATCTGTCCGAACCATCAAAGCTACGTAGATCCGTTTCTTATCTGCGCGTCGTATCCCCGCCATGTGCTTCAAAACATTTTTCATGTCGGCGCGAGTATGTACTTTACAAACGCAGCCATGGCCCAACTGGCACGTTTGATTAATGTTGTCCCCATCGATCCAGACGAACAACTGCTGCGCGCGATGCGCGCCGGTGCCGCGGGACTGCGCGCCGGTAAGATTCTGAATGTATACCCTGAGGGCCAACGCTCCTTTGATGGCCAACTGCAAGAGTTCAAGAAGGGGGCGGCGATTTTGGGTATAGAACTGAATCTGCCGATCGTGCCAGTCGCTTTGGACGGCGCTTATCTCATCTGGCCGCGCAAGTCGTGGCGGTTCCGCCTGGCAAAGGTGAAGATACGTTTCGGCGAACCGATCGACGCGCGAGAGATAGCTTCAAATGAGACGGATGATGAAATCGCTTACGAAGAGGTGACGACGGTTCTGAAACAGCGGATTCAGCAGATGCTCGACGAAATGCGCAGGAGAGAATGACTAACGAAACGCTGAACTAGCCTGATTAAGAGCTTCCTCAAGCCACTCTCGTGCTTGCTCAATCGATTCAGGATCGACAAATGGTTCGAAACTTCGCGATGTTCCCACTGAGACCAATACGGAGCTGAACGGAAGAGGATTGCGCGCCGCATCCCATTTGTGACGTTCTTCAATTGCCGGGTGACAATCAACGGCGAGCGGAATTAGCGGCACACCTGCAGTAGAGGCCAAGGCTAGTGCGCCAACCTTCGCAATGCGAGCCGGTCCCCTGCCATCTGCGGTTAAGACTGCACACGCGCCGTTCGCCAGCTCATTGGTCAGCTGTAACAGAGCTTCCCATCCACCCTCTTCGCTGTCTCCGCGGACCACGCCGAGACCAACTAAGCGGCAGAGTAACGCTAGATAATCGCCCCGCGGATCCCGCGCAATCATGAGCACCGTTCGGGCGGGAGGGCGTCGTATGGCGAATGCCACCAGCAGCGAAGGTGCATCCCGGTGCCATAAGGCCAGAATGCTGGGTGTTGGCACATGCGGCCACGTTGGGCTGCCGGCGGTGACAACGTGCGCAGTCACTGCGACTAATTTCACATAGAGGAACAGGACCGTCGCGGTGATAGCTACAAAAAGCCAGTGAATTGGAAGTAAATGGTTGCGTAGCAAAGCAAGCACCGTGTCGACAGTGCGTGTCAAAAGATTTCGACCAAGATCCTTATCCGCCAGCGTTTCTGACGGCGGAAGAAGCATGGAAATACGCGCGAGTCGATCACCTGACGTTTCGACGTCGCTTCCTGGATCCGGATATTCAATGTGATAATTGCGCGACATGGCAAGCATTCTTGACTCACTTCAATCCAAACGAGTTGGGCTGGCTCTTAGTGGCGGAGCCGTTCGTGGACTTGCTCATATTGGTGTCATCAAGGCCTTGGACATTGCCGGCGTTAAACCCGCAGTGGTGGCGGGAACAAGCGTAGGCAGCATCATAGGTGCTGCACTGGCGGCCGGAATGGACTGGCGCGAAATGGCTGACATGGCTCGGTCTGTATTTTGGCCTGGTTTGTTGCACGGAAAAACCCTCGAGCGATTCGCCGCTCAGTATCTGCCGGCAACATTCGAAAAACTGAACACTCGCTTTGCCGCAGTTGCGACCGTCGTGCCATCAAACAAGCCGCATACCATGACGAGTGGGTTACTTCCATCGGCAATCAGCGCAAGTTGCGCCTTGCGTCTACTTCGCCGGCCCGTTATCCGCGAAGGCTTACAGCTCAAAGACGGCGGCTTCTCCTGTGTGCTGCCAACTCATGTCTGCCGCGAGCTTGATGCCGACCTTGTTATTGCTTCCGATGTCTGGGAATGGAGTTCGCTAATGCGCTCGTTGGGCTGGTCTCCATCCGACCGGCGGTGGATCGCTCGAGCGTATCCCTCCCATTATCGATTCGCGCTGGCACATACAGACATTCACATTCATCCTGAGATTCCCGCCACGGGTTACGTTCCTGGCGCGGCCGCTGTCGATCGGATGATTGCTGTGGGCGAACGCGCCGCATATGGAGCTCTTGAATTACTCTCAAAAGCTCAGGCTGCCTAGCCGTTAAAGTCCGGCCGCTATTGAAGAGCTGATACGCTTCCGGCGTCACTTCTAGTCTCAGGGATGATTGCGGTGACGAGTTGACTTACTCCCAAATTCGTCATGTCCGCCAGTTGAAGCCGCGCCCAGAGTCAGATGAGCCTTCTTCACATTCTTATGCTCATACATTGCCTGATCAGCTCTAGCCAACAGATCGTCCATGGAGGCTCTGCTGCCCGGTTCGATCCGCGTTACTCCTAGGCTCAAAGACAGTTGGTATGGACGACTACCATTAGCATTATGAATTTTGAGCTGCTCTTCAATCCGGGCGGTGATCTCCTCAGCCGTATCAGCACCTACCGCTAACACCGTGAACTCGTCGCCACCGATGCGCCCGACGATATCTGAGCTGCGACAGCTCTTCTTTAGAATCTCCGCCGTTTGGACAATGGTCTGTGACCCTTCCTGATGGCCGAAGCGGTCATTAATATGCTTCAGTCCGTCAATGTCCGCGTATACCAACATTAAGCCGCCGGCAATCCGGCGACTCCGTACCAGCTCCAAATACTGCCCGCAAAGAGTGATAAAGCCTCGTCGGTTACGCAACGTTGTCAGATCGTCTGTAAGCGACAGGTCCCGCAATGCCTCCTCCGCCTTCTTCCGCTCTATCAGACGAGCCGACTGCGCGATCAGGCGCAGCGGGTTAATGGGAATCTCAAGGTAGTCGTCGGCACCTGCCCCGAAACCCTCAAGCACGCTCTGATCATCCTTTCTCAGGCCGCTTATGAGTAGCACGGGAGTGGTCTCCAACTCATCATCAGAACGGATCAGTCGGCAGAGTTCGATGCCGGAGACGTGGGGCATTGTCACGTCGCTGATCACCAGGTCCGGACGCTGTAGTTTCGCCACTTCGAAGCCCTCGTCACCATCTGCCGCCGTCAGGACGAAGAAGCCCGCATCTCGCAGCACTTCTCGCAGCACCGTTAGTTGGGCCGGTTCATCATTAACGACGAGGACTGATAGTTTGGTTTGTTGCTGTTCCACGTCCGGAAACGCCCCTCCGAAGGAGATTTCTGGTAAGACCGATTCTAACAAGGCCGACCGTGTTTTGTTATCGGCAGTACGGATTCGTCATTGACGCATAGCTACCCTCTCAGAGACAGCTTCAGCACTGGCGGGGCGTTGACATTTGCGGTCGGTGCTGCCAACCCCTCGACCCACTGCCCAGACTTCACCGCCTGCGCGTATCTGCAAGACAATCAGATCCAGCGGACGCAAAGGTGGTCCATTCAGAACAAAACCCGTTTGCGTGTTGAATGCACCCTTATGGCAGGGGCACTCCAACCGACGGCTGGCGCGCTCAAAGTAAATTGAGCAACCCATATGCGAACACCTCTGGCTGTAAGCGTAGTATTGTCCGTCTTCCGCGCGCACAAGGATTGCCGGATCAGTCGCTCGTGGATAAACGAAGTAAAGGGACGAGCCGGGCATCAACCTCTCCGCGCCTTCAATCCTCAACGGCGGATAAGCAAGCAAAGGTTCCTGCCGAGCCGCAGCTTCCGAAACGGGAGTTGTCGCTGCAAAGAGCAGTCCTGTCGAGGTCAGTAACAGACCGTTGCAGAACCTACGGCGCGTGATCTCTCGGTCTTGAGATTGTGCGTCAGCCACGATCTTGGAGCTCCCGTTTCCACGCCTACCAGATCTTCTGAATCGTTACGGTGATGATCCCAAGTTCACCGGCAGTGCGATTGAATGACACCCAGAAACCCAGCTGCTCGTAACGCACGAGCTTGTACATCGAGCCGTCCGGTTTCGTCTGGATGTTATCGCCCACTATTGCCTTGTTGTCCGGTGCACCACTCTTATCGCCCAGGTAATCAATCGTGATTGCGGTGATTTTGTGCTTGGCATCGTAGAAAACCTGCGCCGTTTCCGTTTCAGAAACCACATAGAGGTCCTGATTCTCAAATTCTCGCGTAGGCTGGCCCAGCTTCACTCGGGCTTCTTCCATGCTCATGCCGATCCGCACGCCCTTGTAGTCGCTGTAGGGCGGCTGCTGGGTTGCTGCCGGCTCGCTGAGGACATTGGAGGTTTTGGGCTGCGACTTTGCCTGAGCGTTCGCCTGGGTTCCCAAATAGGCACCGAACAAACCGAACAGCGCAACGCAGAGCAAAATACCGATCAGCCTAAGAAAGAGGCTGTCTGTGGCATTGTGAATCATTTTCGTTTCCTCCTCTGGGAAGGGTCGGTCAAATCATGGCTTCTTCAAGCGCAACCGTCATGCCGTTAAATACTTGGGTCTTTGCGCGGTGATCTGCAGCATCCCTCTCCGGAATGCGTGTTTTTGCGCAAGCTATAGGTAACATTCCGCTTTCAGGGTAAAGGCCACCAGATGCCCCGCATCTCAGGATGTCAGCTCGTTTTGGAAGACCGCGCGGCCACGATACGGCCCAGCGGGAACGCATCCTCGCTGAACGCAGGTCGCATGCAATCGCCGGAAAGATGAATCGAGTCTTAAGCTTGTCCGGGATGACAGAGACCTGCATTGACGATTGTCGATTCTTTCCCGAACGCCCTCTCATGAAAGACCTTCTTCGTGAATTCAGAAGCGCCTGCGTAGAGCACGGTGATCAATCCGAGGAGCATTAGCGATGAGATTGGCAGGGGAGTGAGACCCAAAATTCCCTTCAGCGGACTGTAAGGCAAGGAAAGTGTGACGAGGAGCACAAGGATCATTGCTACCAGCAGCGGTCGACTCGGCATGCTCTTGTAGAAGGGGTTCCAAGTGCGCATGACTAAGATGATGAGTACCTCCGTCATGACAGACTCGACGAACCATCCGGTTCTGAACACCTCGGGCGTTGCCTTAAGAATGAAGATCAATGCCGCAAAAGTGAGAAAATCAAATATCGAACTAACAACACCAAATACGATCATGAAATTGCGGATGAACCTAATGTCCCAGCGCCTCGGCTTTTCCACTAGCTCCGGGTCTACTGCATCCGTAGAGATTGCCATTGCTGGAAAGTCAGTGAGGAAATTATTCAGAAGGATCTGCTTAGGTAGTAGCGGCAGAAAAGGAAGAAACAATGCGGCGCCAGCCATACTGAACATGTTTCCAAAGTTCGCGCTGGTAGTCATGTAGATGTATTTGAGTGTATTAGCAAATGTCTTTCTGCCTTCCCGAACTCCCGCAGCTAACACATTCAAGTGTTTTTCAAGCAATACGATCGTGGCGGCCTCTTTGGCCACATCAACCGCGCTGTTGACTGATATTCCTACATCAGCTGAATGGAGTGCCGAAGCATCGTTGATTCCGTCGCCGAGGAATCCAACTGTATTGCCGGATTTTCTTAGCGCCAGAATGATGCGCTCCTTCTGGCTAGGCTCAATTTCAGCGAAGACGTCAATCATGGGCGCCCGCGAGCGCAAAGCATCGTCACTCAATAGATGGACCTCGCCGCCAGTCAAAACCTTAGGCTCATATCCCAAGACATTTCGCGTCACGCTGGTTGCCACGTGTACGTTATCACCTGTAATGACCTTCAGCGCGATGCCGAGCTTTCTCAGGTCATCGAGAGCTTCAACAACCCCAGCTTTGGGAGGATCGAAGAAAACAAGGAGGGCAAGAAAAGCCATATCAACTTCATCTTCCTTGCCGATCCGAGAAACATCGCCTAAACGTTTGTATGCAAGCCCGAGAGTGCGAAATCCGTCGTCACCCAGGGATTTGGATTGTCTCTCTATCCCATTGCGCATATCGGCGATGTCGCGGCAGCCGCTCCGCAAGTCAACTGAGGAACAAAGGTCGAGCACACTGCTAACCGCCCCCTTGGTAATCATCAAGTGCGCCCCGTCCTTCGCAACCAGAATGCTCAATCGCTTGCGCACGAAGTCGTAAGGTACCTCGTCGACTTTCTGATAGCCTGTAAGATCAAACTGTCCGTGTGTGCGGATAGCTTCGTCAATGGGGTTCGTAAAGCCCGTTTCATAAAACGAATTCAGGTATGCATAAAAAAGCCCTTTCTCGCTGCTATTGCCTTCCGCATCTCGCGCTCCCTGTAACTCCACCGTTCCTTCCGTAAGCGTTCCAGTCTTATCGGCACACAAGACGTTCATGCTACCCAGGTTTTCGATCGAAGCCAGCTGCTTGACGATCACTTTCCGTCGCGCCATGTGCACTGCCCCGACCGCCAGATTGACACTGATTATGGCCGGGAGTAATTCGGGAATGATGCCGACGGCAATGGCCAAAGCGAAAAGAAAAGAATCGATCACGGGCCGCTCCAGGTAGACCGTGATGCCAAAGATCACGATCACGAGTATTAACGTCACCTCGGTGAGTAGATAACCAAAGCGCCGGACGCCGTGTTCAAACTCGGTTTCCGCCGGCTTCAAGCGCAAACGCTCCGATACCTTGCCGAATTCGGTTGACGCTCCAGTGAAGGTAACGAGTGCACGGGCACTTCCGCTGATTACGTGTGTGCCCATGAACAAAGTATCTGTCCGTTTCATAAGCGGCGTTTCTCTGGCGACTGTTCCCGTCTCCTTTTCTGCTGGAAAACTCTCACCGGTCAGAGCTGCCTCCTGCACAAATAGATCTTTGGACTCGAGAATCGCGGAATCACCGGGAATGATGTCGCCCGCATTGAGAATACAGACGTCACCAGGCACTACGTCCTCTGCCGGCACGTCTCTCTCCACGCCGTCGCGTATGACCCGGGCCTCAATTCTCACAATTGCCTGCAGGCTTTTTACCGCACCTGCGGCGCGCTTTTCTTGCCAGAATCCGAGTACGCTGCTTAACAGGACTATAGCGATGATGATCGCAGCATCGACGGGTTCGCGGAGAAAGAAGGACAGGATCACAGCGCCCAGCAGAATCAGAATTAGTGGGCTTTTGAACTGCGCCAGAAGAAGGGTTAAGGCATCGGTGCGCTTGGCGATATGCAGGAGGTTTGGACCATAGGTCTCGAGTCTGCGTTTTGCCTCCGTTGTGGTGAGTCCGGCCGGACCGGTGCCTAATTGTTCCGTGAGTCCGCCGGCAGACAGGCTCCAAAGCTGTTCCGGATCTTCACGCTTAGGCATATTAAACTCGACCTCTCCAAGTACTGCGAAAACACACCCACAATAGTGCGTGACCCTGCGGAAGAATTCTCAACAAAAAACGTGGCTCGTACGCTTTGCGCCGAACAATCAGGCCATAAATCTCGGTACGCCTATTGCTCATCCAGTCCTTTGACTGGGTAGCAATTTAAGAACCGCGGTTCGAAGTGTCTGCTGAAGCGCGGTGGGCGGACGTTTGGAGGCGAAGGACTAATGACTGAACGTATGAAGATTCTGATCGGCTATGACGAATCGGATTGTGCAGAAGCGGCCCTCGATGATCTCAAGCGCGCAGGACTACCGGCGAACGCGGAAGCTCAGATTCTTACGGTCGCGGAAGTGTGGCTACCGCCTCCGCCGCCCTCGAGTTATGAGATCGTCGAACAGGCGAGGGAAGTGAAGGTTCCTGCCGACTTGAAGCGTGTTTATGCAAAGGGATGTGCGGCGGCCAAGGAAGCACTGTCCTCGGCTAAACGTGCGCGTGAGCGGGTCAAAATCAATTTTCCAGATTGGGACGTGTCTGCAGATTCTGCCTGCGGATCACCTGCCTGGGAGTTGGTCTTCAAGGCCGACCAGTGGAAACCTGATCTCATCGTGGTCGGGTCGCATGGGCGAACTGCGCTCGCACGTTTTGTGCTTGGCAGTGTCTCGCAGCGGGTTTTGACGGAAGCACGTTGCTCCGTTCGAGTAGCCCGAGGCCGGGTTGAGGAGTCAGATTCACCGGTGAGGATTATCATTGGAGTAGACGGTTCACCGGGAAGCGAAGCCGCGGTTCACGCAGCGGCAGCACGCGCGTGGCCACCAAACAGTGAGGTGAAGTTGGTTGTGGTTGATGATCCTCTGATTCCCGCTTATGTCGGAGAGCTGATTCCGCCGTTGGCCAAGACAATCGAGGAAGACATCAAAGAGGACCGTGCCTGGGCTGAAAGGATAGCAGCGCGATCTGCCACTCTATTGCATGGCGCCGAAATCAAAGTCACGCGTGTGCTCAGACAGGGCGATCCAAAGCACGAGCTTCCCAAAGCGGCGGAAGAATGGGGCGCCGATTGCATCTTCGTTGGGTCTGCGGGATTCAGCAATCGTTTTGAGAGGTTTGTATTGGGGAGTGTCTCGGCGGCCGTGGCCGCGCGGGCACACTGTTCTGTCGAGGTCGTTCGTCAGAATTCACAAGTAGAGCGAACCGAGTAACTTCCTAGTAGTAACGCACCGACGCAAAGGAGGCAAAGACGCAAAGAAGAATAATACCTCGTATCAAACCCGAGTCGAGCCGGGTAGTTCTCACGCACGGTGAATGCGACGGAGATTTGCCATACGAGTATTTGATCGTCGCCCTTGGCCGCCGCCTGGCAACAGAGCAAGTTGCGGGTTTCTTTGAATACTCACACCACTTGTTAACTGTGGAAGGCGCGCTTGAGTTTGGCGAGGCACTGCGGGGTTTTCATGAGGGCCGCGCGGTTATAGGGCAATGTCCAGGCGCGAGATTACCGGTCCCGGTGCCTTATTCTTTTTCTATTCGCACCGCTGTGACCTTGTACTCCGGGCTCTTCACGTACCGATCTCGATAAGGGCTTGTCACGCGGTTGCCTTTGCGAACGCGCAAATGATCTCCCAATCGGGTTTCGATTGACCGACTGGCTCAATGGCCTTCCGAATGCGCTGAATGCGGCGTTCGGCATTCATAAATGTGCCGTCCCTCTCAAAAGACGATGCCGCAGGCAGGAACACAGAACCAAACTGACGCGCCGTTTCGTTGAGGAACAGATCCTGGACATGGGCGTACGCCGGTAATCCTGCTCTTCCGAGCTTATCCTTCGTAGACAAGATCGTCGTACTCTTCTGCGCAGATCTCGCAGCGAAACGGGTTATCTAACCCCGATTCGATGGCCTCGCTCACGAAGCTAAAGGTTTCTTCGTCAACGTAAACAGTCCTGGCACACATTCCACAACGGACTTCATGCTCGTTCCGCTCCGTCATGAACGAAGTCGGGCCGGCCGCCTTCTGTCCGTCCGGATCGATGTAGGATCTTAATGTAGTCATGGGGTTTCCTCCCGGTTACAGATTGATTTCCGCCCTGACTTCCCCGCTTGGGGTGGAGGGCAGATCAGCCAGCTTGATTGGGCGTGCTATGAGCACGGGGCACGGCGCCTGCCGCAGAATTCGATCAACATTTGAACCAAACAGCGCACCCACGCTGAAGTCGCTGCCGCTGGCGCCCAGGCAGATCAGATCGATTTCATGTTCCTTCGCGTAGGCAAGCACTTCCTGGTAGGTTTTGCCCCAGCGCACCTCACTCAAAATCCTGCACCAAAGGAACGCCTCCTTAGGAATCGCCCACTGTAGTTTGCGGGCTGCATTCGTGTAGGCGCTCTCAGTTTTCTGAAGCCAGGCAAGTTCGGGTTCTTCTGGCTCACCGTGGGCGAGTACGTGTAGCAGGTGCAGCTCGGTCTGGTATTCCTGGGCTAGCGAGAGAGCGTAGTTTAATGCGATCTCTGCGTCAGACGAAAAATCGTAAGCCACCAGGATACGATGAAGATCAATCTCGCCAGTGGAAAATCCGACCCATTCCCGTTCTCGCGGATGTGTGACAAGCACCGGACATGGAGCCGTGCGAGACACAGTTTCTGCAGTCGAGCCAAGCAATATGGCGGCCTGCGGTCTTCTCCGGGAACGCATCACGATCAAATCGATCTTGTGGTTCGCGGCCTCATCAACTATTGCTTTGCCAACATCGTCTACGTTCTCGGCGACAAAACCTTGCCAATCCAAATCACAAAAAGTGTTCAAGCCAAGATGAGGCGCGAGTGATTCCGTAAACAGCGAGCGCGCAGCAAGGCATGCCGCCTTACCCTCGCTTTCGTTGCCGTCGGACGTGCCTTCGCTGCAGTACAGGAGAAAAAGCTTTGCGCCGTATGCGGACGTCAGCGCGACAGCGTAACGCAACGCTTCATCCGATTCTGAGGATAGATCCGTGGGACAGAGAATTCGTTGAATAGTTTTCATCTTGAAAGCCTCGCTCAAGAAGTTACTTCGCAACGCTTGTGCCGCACACAATGTGAGGGTTTTAGACTTAATTTTTCAATGATGGGGGAAAAGACCGTTTGCCGGTGCGGATATTTACTCAGCAGGGGCCGCAAAAGCCGAGGCCGCGTTACTGGGCAAGTATCCGAGACACTTCAAACAGCTGCGAATCGAGTGCCTTTCTGTTCGACATCACATCCATTAGCGGAGTAGCTGCGACTTTTCCTTTGAGCAGTCCGACGAGCACACCACACTCGTTCGTTTCGACTTGACGGACGGCCGCTACTCCGAATCGCGTGGCCAACAAACGATCAAAAGCTCCGGGAGCTCCGCCTCGCTGAACGTGGCCCAGAGTAGTCACCCGCAACTCGAAACCCAAACGCTCTTGATGCTCTTGAAAGTACGCCGATAAAGCTCGGGCGTTGTAACGCGCGCCTTCGGCAACAACCGCAATTGCGTGCGCCTTGCCGCGCTCGTAAGCTCCACGTAGTTCTTTTGCTACTTGTTCAGGTTGGACCTCCACTTCGGGGATCACGACGACCTCGGCACCGCCAGTGATACCCGCCATCAGAGCCAGATATCCGCAATCGCGTCCCATCACCTCAACGAGAAACGCTCGCCTGTGTGAAGAGGCCGTAACCTTTAGCCGATCAATAGATTCAAGAGCGATGTTGAGGGCTGTATCAACGCCGATGGTAATCTCCGATCCATAGAGATCATTGTCGATTGTCGAGGCGATTCCCACGACCGGGAAGCCAGTTTGTGATAGCAGACATGAGCCATGCTGGGAGCCGTCGCCTCCGATCACGATCAGCGCGTCGATCTCCTTCTGCCGTAGATTGCGAAGCGCCTGAGCGCGGCCATCGTCCGTCTCAAACTCGTGGCAACGACCGGTGCCCAACATAGTGCCTCCAAGCTGGATGATGCCGCCGACATCACGAGCGCCCAGTGCTATAAAATCCCCGGCAATAAGTCCGGCGTAACCCCGCCGAACACCAAAGACTTCCCATGCGTTATCGAGACTGGTACGAACGACAGCTCGAATTGCGGCGTTCATGCCGGACGCATCGCCACCGCTGGTTAACACAGAAATCCTTCTCATTTCGCCCTCACGTCATCCTGAGTCGGTCGTTCATGTGACTCCCAAACTCGAACTGGCCGACACGGCGCGACCGTCGATTGCAGCTTTCTTCCAGCGAGCGACCGCTTTTGTCATCTCCACAATCACGACTGGTGTCACTACACAAAGACCAACTATCAACCAGTCGATTGCGGAAGGGTGGACCGTACCGAGCACCCGCGCTAAGGGTGAAACATACACGGCAAGAAGTTGCAGGGAGATGACGATGATGGCAGCAACCCAAATAAACGGGTTTCGAAACAGTCCTTCGAAAGCCGACCGAGTGCGAGAACGGCAATTGAAAACATGGCCTAATTGGGCGGCGATGATGGCGAATAGCGCTACGGTGCGCGAGTGCGCTCCAGGGCCGTAGGTTTCGAGCGCCCAGGCATAGGCGCCTAGCGCCAGCGCTGCTAGCATTCCTGCTTGCCATCCAATCAGGACCATAAACCTGCGGGAGAGTAACCGGGTATTTGGGTCGCGCGGTGGCTGCTTCATGAGATCCTGCGAGGCCGGCTCGACTGCAAGAGCGAGCGCCGGAAAGACGTCTGTGACCAGGTTCATCCACAAAATCTGAAGGGGCAGAAGCGGCAAGGGCAAGCCAACAGCGATGGCCGTGAAGATCATCAACACCTCACCAAGGTTATGCGAAAACATCATGTGCACGAACTTCTTGATGTTCGCGTAGATTGTTCGTCCCCCTTCGACTGCTCGCAGGATCGTCGCGAAATTGTCGTCCGCGAGGACGACGTCCGCAGCTTCCTTTGCGACGTCCGTTCCGCGCTGGCCCATGGCGATGCCGATGTTCGCCCGCTTGAGAGCTGGCGCGTCATTCACACCATCACCAGTTACGGCCACAACCTCGCCCGCCTGCTGTAGTGCTTCCACTATTCGCAGCTTGTCTTCGGGCGAAACCCGGGCGAAGACATCTGTCGTGCGGGCAAGCTCGGCGAGTTGACTCTGATCTGCGCCCAGCAGGTCGCGAGCGTGAATAGCGTGGGGTTCGCCTGCACCCAAACCAAGTTCCCGAGCGATTGCGCGACCTGTATTAAGTTGATCTCCCGTGAGCATTACGGTGCGAATTCCGGCGATGCGGGCGAGTCGAATTGCGTCAGCCACTCCAGGCCGGGGCGGATCAATCATCCCGACCAGTCCAACAAAGGTGTAACCACTCTCCAGATCTTCGTCTGAGGGTTGGCCCGCTTCTTTGTCTAGGTGTTTCACCGCAAGGGCCAGGACACGCAGCGCGCGATCGGCCATTCGCTCATTGGCCAAGGTAAATCGTTCCCGAGCTTCGACATCCAGGGGAAGCGCGGAGTCGGCCTCGCTCGCATAAGTCGAGCAGGCCCCAAGCACCACTGCCGGCGCTCCTTTCAAAGCAGCGAAGTGTTGCCCGTCAATTCTGCGATGGAGAGTGGTCATTCGCTTAGTGGAGGCCTGGAACGGCTGTTCAGCTAGCTTTGGATGCATTGCTCGCTCGTGAGAAACATCGAGAACTAAGGCGTCGGCGATGACTAATAGCGCCGTCTCAGTTGGGTCGCCGATGGTTACCGTTTCTTTCTCTCCATCCGTCCGAAACACGGCTTCGTTACAGAGCACTCCAATTCGCAGCGCGCGTTCAAGTAGCTCATCGCGCGCGGCCGAGCATTCGTTTCCTTCGACTTCAATCGTGCGCCCATCAGAAAGGTAGTATTCGCGCACGGTCATGCGGTTCTCGGTGAGCGTCCCTGTTTTGTCGGCGCAAATGACAGTGGTACTGCCAAGGGTTTCCACCGCGGTGAGGCGGCTCATGATGGCCCGTTGGCGAGCCATGCGCAGAACGCCAAGAGCGAGGATCAAAGTCGTAACCGCAGGCAGACCTTCGGGCACGGCGGCCACTGCCAGGCTGATCCCGACCTCAACCATCATCCAGAGCCCGTCACCTCGCAACCAGCCGGCCACCATCACCACAGCGGCGATGGCGAGCACAACGTAGACGAGTCGATGGCCCAGTTGGGTTAGGTGGATTTCGAGCGGAGAGCGCTCTTTTACAGAAGTGGCAACCAGACGACCCACACGTCCCAGTTCCGTATGAGTGGCCGTGGCGACAACAATGGCGACCGCGCGGCCAGCGGCGATTGCGGTGCCTAGGTAGAGCATTGACCGCCGCTCAGCCAGGAGAGCATCAAATGCAACCGGTTCTACTGCTTTGTCCACAGACGTGCTCTCTCCGGTCAGCGCGGACTCTTCCGTCTGCAACCGGGCTGCCTCAACCAGTCGCGCGTCAGCAGGTACGCGGTCTCCAGCGTTGAGGACGATGATGTCTCCGGGAACAAGGTCTTCGGCATCGACAGTGGTTTCGAAACCTTCGCGGCGGACCCGGGCAATTGTGCGAGTTTGGCGGCGGAGCGCATCGAGTGCACGACCCGCTTGCCACTCAGTAGCAAACCCCACCAACGCGTTGATGACCAGCACAACCAAAATGGCTATCGCTTCAATCACGTCGCCAGTGGCCCAGGACACGGCGGCAGCTGCTGCTAAGAGGGCGATCACAATACTGGCAAATTGATCGATGAGAACGCGCCATGCCGATCGCGGTCGAACGGACTGGATGGTGTTCGCACCGCAACGCGCCCGGCGCGCCGAGACCTCGAGTGTGGAGAGTCCCAGTTCCGGATCGACATCGAAGGCCCGCGCCACCGCTAATGTGACCGTTGAGTGTGGACATCGTTGTGGATCCGCTGGTCTTGATTGCTCAGCAGAATTTGTAGGGATCAATGTTTGGGCGACGGTACTCATTTGTTCTGACATTGCCGCATTTTGAAGTGCAAAGGATGTGCCGACCTTCGAAGCAACATTCCTGTCGCGAACCGAGTGTTTATCGCGCTCGGGTGCGAGAAGTTCCCCACTCAAATGCGAGGAAACCCACGCTTTTCCCGTTCATCGAAAGCCACTAGGGCTTTTGCGCTCAAATGCTCCACCGGGGCCATTTATGTTGCCGGGTACATGCCTTGCAGTCAGATGTACAAACTGCGAAGGTTTGGATAAACCGATGGCCTCTAACAAAAATGCAGGGAAGATCGATGTGAGGGGAAAAATGAAGATCTTGATCGGGTACGACGGCTCCGAATCTGCTGAGGCAGCGCTTCGAGACCTGCGCCGCGCCGGGCTGCCAAAGGATTGCGAAGCCGTGGTCATGACAGTTGCTGACGTATTTCAACCGACTCCAACTAAGGAAGTGGATTACGTCTTTCCGATGTACGTGCCGGCAGGCGTGAGGCAGGCACATGAACATGCAACAAAGGCAGTTGCGCAGGCACGCGATCTGGCGGAGAAAGGAAAGGCTCAGGTCGCAAGGCTCTTTCCGGATTGGCAACTCCGCGCTGAGGCCTGTGCCGATTCTCCTGCCGGGGCACTGCTCAAACGAGCGGACGAGTGGAAGCCCGACCTGATCTTGGTTGGCTCACATGGCCATACAGCAATGGGAGGACGGTTAATTCTGGGCAGCGTATCCCAGAGAGTTCTTTATGAGGCGCGGACGTCTGTGCGCGTGGCCCGCGGTCGAGTCATGGTAGATGAACTGCCCGTGCGGATTGTCATTGGCATGGATGGGTCATCGGACTCTTACGCTGTGCTGGATGAGGTAGCTGCGCGAAACTGGCCCAGGGGAAGCGAGGTGCGACTGGTCGTCGTGCTCGACACCGTGATGTTTTTAACGCCGGATCCCGCGCAGCCGGAAGTCGTGAAGTGGTTTGAAGTTGGCAATCAAAGTGATGTAGATCAGCTCACCAAGATTTTCGAAGCTGCGGCAGGCAAGCTTCGCAAGGCAGGGCTTACGGCTTCAGTCGTTCTCACGAAGGGAAACCCGAAGCTTGTACTAGTTGAAGAGGCCGAAAAATGGAATGCAGAGTCGCTTTTTGTGGGAGCGAAAGGCACCAGGGGTATTGATCGCTTGCTGCTCGGTAGCGTTTCGGCGACGGCAGCAGCGCGCGCGCATTGTTCCGTAGAAGTCCTTCGGCGGAGATCGGTGGCGGAGTAAAGGAATGGCCTATACCACCCAATCAGACTTTCGAGATCGGCGACCACACTTTTATCAACCGGCTCGTTTCAACCAAACCTTCAGGCTGCGTGGGGCCCAGCTGACGTCCTGTTGGTCCTTCTCGGATTGTGCGACTTCAGTTTTCCTCGGGCGTTCTTGGCTCAAGTCCTTAATGATGGAAGCACCGCCCAGAGCTACAAGGATTGGCAGAACGAACAGGCAGGCAGCCGAATAAAGGCCGTCGGACAGCCCGGAAAGAAATCCAATGCCAAGGCCAAAGGCGAACATCAAGGCAAGCAGCAGTTTGGTTCGAAACCTCAGCACGGTGGTCCTCCTTATCGATCGGAGCTTGGTCAGACTCAGTCGTAAAGTGCAACTTCCACGCCAAAAGCAAATGTCGGAAATCCCGCCTTTTTTTGGTGAACCAGCCCTGTTCGTGGAAAACAGGCCTGAGGAGGATCTCGCAACGGCAGAATCCGAGCGTCGCAATTTTCCCCACTGGTGCTAGTTTCACATTCTGGAAAGCTCCTCAGCTCGAGCGAAACTTCGGGTGGGCATGAAACTTGCTAAATCAAGGGTTAAAACAGAGTCGATGAAGCAAACACTGGCGGGAGACTGGTGGAGATCGTTTCCGAACCATTTTGCGCCAGAAAGGAGACAACAATGTGGTCAAGAAATTTTCCCGGCTTAATCATGCTGGCGTTGTTACTGACCCTAACCGCCGTCGCAGACGCCGGTGCTCAAACAACTCTTGTGGTTAATATCCCCTTCGATTTTACGGTCTGCCGCCAACAGCTACCGGCTGGCAAATACAGTCTGCAGCCCATTACTAGTGCCAGTGGCCTGACGGTGCTTGTAAAAAGCGAAGATAATCGCTCCGCGGAAATAGTCTGCACGCACGCCGTGCAAAGCGCGGAACGACCTGCCAGGGGCAAGCTAATCTTCAATCGCTACGGCGATCAATACTTCCTTTCTGAAATGTGGTTTCCGGGCGAAAAAATCGGGAATCAGTTGGTGAAATCTGAGAGGGAGGAAGCGCTGCTGCAGGGGTTGCCACCCCGAAAGAAGCGCGAAAAGGTGACAGTTAAAATCATTGAGGAGAAGCCGAAATAAGTCGGCGTAGTCAAACGCGCCATTTAATTGAACCCGGCAGTGTGGTGAAAAGTTGATATGGAGTGCGGAGGCAAGCGAAGCGCGACTCCGCTTTGGATTGCTGAGCCTTAAAAACCCTCCAAAGCGCCCTGTCGCTTCGTTCTGCCGGCGCACTCCGCATTTTGCTCTGGCAACGCTGAAAAAGTTTTTCGCGTTGGGCGACGATTTATGTCGACATCTTGATTACGGCAAGTGTCTCCACGTGGCGCACATCTTTGGCATTTCTAGTCGCCTCCTATAGGTTCATTGCGCAACCCTGAAAAACTCCCTAATAGCTTCTGCCTCTTGCGGAATGAGAGGCGAACGCCGAAACGGCAATTCGCCTTCAACGACATGTAGATCCAGAAGCCATGCTTTCATCTTTCACTAATTTGCCGAATGGTTCGATCCCCACAACCTCCGAGTCAATAGCAGAACAGTCGACCCTATGAACAGCGGCGTGCAAATTCCGAAGAGGCGATCGGCAAACCACCTGGGCAGGAAAATATCAGCCACCTGGCCATCAGACGCGCCCAAATTCCTGGCGAGCGTAGTTAATGGGCACTGACCGTTATTCAGAAGCAGAATGACTCCCTCCAGAAAAATCAATAACAGCGCGACGGTGGTATTTGGTGAGTAACGGTTGGTGATGCCGCAAAAGAGGATGTACAGCACACTTCCGCTGAGAAGGGCAAAGATCAGTGCTAGTCAAATTCGCCTTAAAGGGGATCAGCCTTGTGCCGCAGTTGCTGTAAAAACTCGCACGACTGTGGGAAACTGCGCAGTTTGTGAACCATGCCGCTCTAAAAAGCCGCAAGAACTATCGAGCAAAGGCTGGCATGCTTTCTGCGATCCGCAAGGTTGAAGTTTGCTGCAGCGAGCGTTCGTGGATCCAACCGTGATTACCGTCTTGGCAGTAAAACCGGAACTCTAAGGTGTGCAATGAAAATCTTATTAGCAGTTGACGGCTCGGCGGACAGCGCCGCGGCAGTTGAGGAAGTCGCGCAACGGCCGTGGCCGCCGCAAAGTGAGGTCAAGGTCATTACGGCTGCTGAAACGCCATTGATGGTTGGTATGGAGCCTTGGGTCCCGTCACAGGAGTACTTTGATCAAGTGGAGAGAGCGGTTCGTGAAGCCGCACAAGCCGTTATCGACGCAGCTCTGGAGAAACTGAAGACCATCGAAGACAAAACGCTGAAGATCAGCAGCGAGACGATCCAAGGCTCACCCCGAGAAGCGATCGTGGAAGAAGCTGAACATTGGGGCGCCGATCTAATTGTCATGGGCTCACGCGGCCTGGGCGCGTGGAATCGACTACTCCTGGGCTCAGTATCGAGCGCCGTGGTTCATCATGCGAAGTGCTCCGTGGAAATCGTTCGGCGGTCTCAGCCTAACGAACGCAAAGTCTCCTCGTAATTACAGCTGCGTCGACTCGGTACGAGAAACCTTCAACGAATTTATTGGCCAGGCGTTATTTCGCCAACAGAGGAAACTCTAAAAGTATATTAGGCTCTGAAGATCAGTAATGGAGGAGCCTGTCCAGCCATCCTCGGTTAACGGCGCGTGCGGCGACGGCAGCACATTTCTCACTCTCATCAAGAGTCGCGCGATGGCCTGTCATTTTCTCGATGTGTATACGATAGAAGATCGGTGTCAGAGAGTGCTTTTGGTCACGATGCTCTTGTGAAATGTAGGCCGGTTCCCACCACAGTGCTCGCTTTTGCAGAGACGCGTGCGCCTGAATACGGCTATTCTTAAACTCCGGCGCATCTGGTAATTCCTCGTATCGGCCGAATACGATGATACTCATCCACTGGTTGTGACTGATCGTTTCATCCAGTTCAAAGCATACTGACGGATTTGCACGCATCCACTCGACCTTTTGTCCAAGCGTGGTGAATCCGTAAATGTAATGACCATCAAACGCAAAATTGATCGGCACAACATACGGCTTGTTATTGAGCGCACATCCCAGTCGCCCGATGCTCGCCTTCTGTAAGGCGCCGCGACATTCTTCGTCAGTCATCTCATGGATAAACACGTAGAACCATCCCGCTAACACACCAGAGCAACAATATTTGATCTAAGAACTGGCAATCAGCGTTCCGCTGATCGAGTGCATTTTTCATCAATTCACGCCGTTTGACGTCACCGAATTGCTTCGTTCTTGCGGAAACCCACGCATTCGTTGCGTCAAACTCCGCTACTTTTTCGGCGTCTATTGAGCCTTGGATCACCTCCTCTTCAAACGCGCGGATTTCCTGGTCTTTTGCAAGGATTCTGCTTTGCCACGTGTCCAAAAAGAAGGCACGAGCGTTGCCTACTTCTAATTTCGAGAGCGACTGTTTTTTAATTTCAGAGTGAGGACTTTATGCCTGGCAAGAGGAAATATACAAACGCGACATTTACAAAACGAGTCGATCACGAAGCGGGCCGCCATCGTCCATCGCGCTCTATGAAGGAGCCCGCAGTTTGTGGAGATTGTGGAGCAGTGTATGCCAACCGACGTTGGACCGCCGCAAATACAGGCTCTGGAGATCAACAGCACAAACATTGGCGACCGCCTGAGGTCACTGTTTGCCCCGCTTGCGCCCAACAGCGCACCGGCGAACCGCGTGGATTTGTCTATCTGGATGGCGCCTTTTTCGTCACGCATCATGAAGAGATTGAACAGTTGCTCCGGAACGAAGCGGAAAGGGCGGCGGAGGACAATCCATTGGCTCGCATTATGGAATGGAAGCGTGGTGACCGTCACAAGCTTACCGTTACGACAACAACCGAACATTTGGCGCAGCGCTTAGGTCATGCTCTTGAAAAAGCATTTAGCGGCCGCGCTCATTACGATTTCTCGCACGAGAACAAACTGGCTCGGGTGAGCTGGCAGCGAGAGTGAATTCGCACCGACTCTTTTTAAGTGCGACGGGCATTGCGGTGATGGCGATGACTGCAACACCGGCGAACAAAGCGATAGTGAAGACAGGCGAAGTTCAGATCAGGGCTGGCGTGGTTTTACTTAGCGGTGAACTAACCGTGCCGAAGGATGCGACCGGAATCGTCTTGTTCGCACACGGCAGCGGCAGCAGTCGTCATAGCCCGCGAAACCAATACGTGGCGCGCGTGATTTGTAACTCCGGTGTCGGCACTCTGCTTTTTGACTTACTCACACGTGAAGAGGAAGCAATCGACAACAACACGCGTGAATTTCGTTTTGACATCAACCTGCTTGCCCGCCGGCTGGTCGCCGCGACCAAGTGGCTCGCGGGAGAGAACGAAACCAGTCACTTGCGCCCCGGTTATTTCGGAGCGAGCACCGGAGGCGGCGCTGCCTTGGTTGCCGCTGCCGAGCGTGGGGAAAAGGTGGGCGCAGTTGTCTCTCGCGGCGGTCGACCTGATCTGGCCGGAGAAGCCTTACATCATGTTAAGGCACCGACGCTCCTGATAGTCGGGAGTCTTGATGGGCCAGTCATTCGGATGAATGAAGATGCTTACGCACAGCTCCGATGCGTAAAGGAGTTGAAGATCATACCCGGCGCCACGCACCTGTTTGAGGAGCCCGGCAAGTTAGAAGAGGTCGCCAATCTCGCTGCGAAATGGTTTCTAAAGCACTTGCAATGATAACAGGGAGGTGACCATGCAATTCACAAACAGAATTAGCGCGGGACGTGCGCTGGCGAATAAGCTCAAGACTTACGCTAACCGTTCCGACGTAATTGTGCTCGCTCTCCCCCGCGGCGGTGTGCCCGTCGCTTATCAGGTTGCCCGAGCTCTCAATGTCCCGCTGGACGTGTTTGTGGTTCGCAAGCTCGGCGTGCCCGGATTTGAGGAACTTGCAATGGGGGCCATTGCGACGGGTGATGTGCGCTTGCTAAATGAAGACGTAGTGAACTACCTGGGGATCTCTGACGACTTGATAGATCTTGTCGCTGCACGAGAGCAGCGCGAACTCGAGCGCCGCGACTGGCTCTACCGAGGCGCTGCCAAACCGCTCAGCGTGGAAGGCCGCACCGTGATACTTGTCGACGATGGCTTGGCAACCGGCTCCACCATGCGTGCAGCCGTGAAGGCGCTCAAGCGTCTCGGACCAGCCAAGATCGTTGTCGCGGCCCCAGTCGCTGCACGTGAAACGTGTGAATCTTTCAAGACGGACGTGGATTCCACGTGTGTCTGCGTCATGAGTCCGGAACCATTTCAAGGCGTCGGTCTTTGGTACCGGGATTTCTCGCAAACCACCGACGAAGAAGTTTGCTATTTGCTGAAACACGCTAAAGAGCCACCGCGCAAGCACGCCGCCTAATTGGGTTGAGTGGTGAAGGATTTGAATATGGTACGTGAAAGCACATTCCTATTAACTGACGTCGTACACGAAGCCGCTCACCCGCTGGTTGGCGAGAAGACTGATTATGAGCCGCTGATGAAGCTTATCGGCGACGCTCCGCTGGTTCTGATCGGCGAAGCCTCACACGGAACACACGAGTTCTATCGGGAGCGCGCTCAAATCACCAAGAGACTGATAAAGGAAAAAGGGTTTACGGCTGTCGCGGTTGAAGCTGATTGGCCCGACGCCTATCGTGTCAATCGCTATGTCCGCGCCGTCGGTAGCGACGCGGATGCGGTTGAGGCGTTGTCTGGTTTCAAACGTTTCCCCTCTTGGATGTGGCGCAACGCCGACGTGCTGGATTTCGTTGGCTGGCTGCGAACCTATAATGACGATCTTTCTACCTCCGCAACGAAGGTAGGTTTTTACGGCCTGGACCTCTACAGCTTGCACACCTCCATGGCGGCCGTGCTTGATTATCTTGACCGAATCGATCCTGAGGCGGCGCAGCGTGCTCGTTCTCGGTATGCTTGCTTCGATCATTTTGGCAAGGACGAGCAAGCTTACGGATATGCGACAGGTGTCGGCATTGCTGAATCCTGCGAAGACGAAGTTGTCAGTCAACTCCTCGAGCTGTACCGGAACTCGGCGGAATATGCCTGGCGCGACGGTCGCGTGGCTGCCGACGAACATTTCTATGCTACGCAAAACGCCCGGCTTGTCATGAACGCTGAACGGTACTACCGCTCGATGTTTCGCGGACGGGTCTCATCATGGAATCTGCGTGATGCTCACATGGTTGAGACTCTCGAGTCTTTGTTGCTGTTTCTCCGTACCCAAAACTCGCAGGCAAAGATCGTGGTTTGGGAGCACAACTCCCACCTGGGTGACGCGCGCGCGACTCGCATGGGACAGGAGGGAGAATGGAACGTGGGGCAACTTGTGCGCGAGCGCCACGGCCGTGATGCGATACTTGTCGGTCTCACGACCTACGAGGGAACGGTAACTGCCGCCTCTAATTGGGATGCGCCCGCGGAACGCAAACGAGTGCGACCCGCGCTTGCAAGCAGTTACGAGGCGCTCTTTCACCAAGTGGACATCCCGCGCTTCGTGCTCACGTTTCGCAATACAGACCATGCCACTGCCGCGCTTCGCGAGCCGATGCTTGAGCGCGCGATCGGCGTGATTTATCGACCGGAAACGGAGCGCGCCAGCCACTACTTTGAGTCCCGATTATCGGCACAGTTTGATGCAGTGCTCCATTTCGATGAAACCCGCGCGGTCGAGCCCTTGGAACGCACTACGGAATGGGAAGCCGGCGAGGTGCCTGAGACTTTTCCCACAGGAATTTAATAAGGAGAGTTGAACCATGAAAACGAAAGAGATCCCAAAAAATGAATGGCCGAAGTTCTTTGATAGTTTCAGTCGTCAACATGAGGGCTGGCTCGTGACCCTCGAGATCTTCGGGTCTGATATCGGTGCTCAAATTGAGGAACGCGACTTGGCCTTCGAGGGCATTGTCGATGAATGGGACGAAGTTCAGGGTAATCAGATTGTAATCATGACCGGCGTCAGGCCGGAGGATCACATTACGCACAGCATTAGTCGTCCCACAAAGGTGAGCTTGGAGCAAACAGACGAAGGAGCGGACGCTGCTCTGGCGATCAAGTCAGCCGATGGAGTTACCGCGCTACTGAGATTCCGTTCCGCGCTGTTACCGGAAATGGTCGATGGGGTAGTGACCCAACCGTCACCACGCTCCTTGTAGTGTGAAGAGCACGGAGTTTGTGTTTCACCCGGAATTCATAAAGCACTTGCACGATCATCAGTCGATGGTCTGATGGTGAGGTGGAGAAATTCTAATGCGCAAAAACATCAAACCTTTGTCATGGCAGGAGGATCTGACGGACTTCGGCCAGCGCAACAAAATGCGCCCGACAATACTGGAAGTTCTTGGACGACCCAGGGAAGTGGAATCAGACTTTTGGCTTGAGGATGGGATGCTATTCACAGGAATGGCTCTGGAAATGGATGCGGAGCGCGGACCTTCCGTTGAGATTATGCTCCAGGTTCCAGCAGCCCCAACACGAGATCACATGACTCATACAGTAACCGGGGTGAAACGGGTGGCGCTGGAAACGGTTAACGGTCGGGACGAAGCCCTGGAGATAGAAGATAAAGAAGGGGCAGTAACCATCATGCGCTTCGAATCCTGAAGTGCCAGGGTACTGTCAACTTAACTTCATACACGAACAAACCATCCACTAGACAAGAAAGGAATCTAACTCTTAACCATTTGTTTCGTTCACGGTCACTCTAGTTAGGCGTCTTGCGCGCCAACAACCAGTTCCCAATCAGCAAATCTTGTTTTCATCATCTGTCGATAAATGCTGTCGGCACACAGGTGGCGCCCCGGTCGGAAGTGGGACATGATGATCCCGAAGGCGGCTCGGAAGACCCAACGATCTCTTCGAACATCGAAGAACGGTCGATCTCTTCGCGCAACACAAGATTTTCATTTTTCGTCCGTTCCTCGGCTGGTAAGAAAATCAAAAACATCAATAGGGGAACCTTGGACCTTTCCAGAATTACGACTGGCCCGGCAACGTTCGCGAATTGCAGAATGTAATCGAGCGCGCCGTGATTCTGAGCGATGGGGAGACCTTTTCTGTAGATGAAACCTGGCTCACGCCGGTTACTCCGAAGACTGCCGCTTCGAAAGTTCCGCTGGTCGCGAACCTTATGGACCATGAAAAAGAAATAATCGAAAACGCGCTCCGCGAGGCTGAGGGACTGATCTCCGGCCCGACCGGCGCCGCCACCAAGCTCGGCATTCCCAGACAGACGCTCGAATCAAAGATCAGGAAACTGGGTATTAACCGACACCGTTTTTAAGACTTCGTAATTTCTTAACTCACCAATTGCGGTCTCTTCACTCCGCTCGGGGCGAACCTTACGGTTGATGGCGGAACGAATGCCTGAGAAAGATCAACACGCAATACATATCAAGCGAACGAAGGTGTCCAATGACTAACGTGGTGAAGAAACACAGCATCTCTTCTGAGCTAGCACAGAAAATGGTGAATGAAGCGATGGCGAAAGCCAGAGAACTTGGCGTTAGCGAGAACGTAGCGATTCTCGATGACGGCGGCAACCTCAAGGCCTTTAGCCGGATGGATGGGGCTTCGATCCCCACCATTGAGATTGAGCAGAATAAAGCGTATACCGCTGCATGAATGCTATGTATGATCTGATCATAATTGGTGCTCACACCAGTCGAAGAAGTCATGGGGGGGGCTGGATGATCTCGTGCGCGCAGGCAAAGTGTTGTATGTTGGCATCTCTGATGCGCCGGCCTGGTGGATCGCGCAGGCAAACACACTGGCCCACTTGCGCGGGTGGTCTCCCTTCATCGGCTTGCAGATCGAATATAGCTTAATTGAGCGGACCGTCGAGCGAGAATTGATCCCGATGGCAAAAGCGCTGAACGTCGGAGTGACCGCGTGGTCACCGCTGGCCGGTGGCGTGCCGACTGGCAAGTACGACGGCCTTGGAGGTTCCGATCAAAAAGGCGATCCGGGGCGAATGAGCAGCGAGATGATGAAAGGTTTTTTGCCAGAGCAACAATGAGCCGAGCGTGTCGTCGCCGCTGTTAAGACTGTGGCTGACGAACTTGATCGCAGCTTGGCCCAGGTGGCGCTGGCGTGGCTCCGTTCGCGCCCCGTGCCGGTCATTCCCATCATCGGCGCGCGCAAGCTTGCTCAGTTGCAGCAACAACCGCAAGAAACTTTCTTAATCATGTTGAAGGTTAATAGAATTAATTCTGAGGAGAAGGAGCAAAGTTATTTTTCAGAATACGAGGCGTGCGCCAAATCGAATTCTGCGGTTGCCTCCATCGGTGGCCCATTGGTTTAGGAAGCCGGGACTACTTGCCACGCCAGATGGAATACCAAAATTTCGCGAATTGAACGCATTAAACAAATCAATCCAAAACTGAGTCCTAACATTTTCGGCAAGTTGAATGTTCTTTATGATTCCGATATCGACGTTCGTAATAGGATCCGCGCGCATTATGTTTCGACCAGCGTTGCCGACCCGTTGTCCTTCAGGAACTCCGTTGAAATCGACGACAAGCGCTCTCTGTCCTGCATTGCAAGTTATACGGCCTCTCGGTGCGGAGAACAGCGTAAACGGAAGTGGCGGTCCAGGAAGCCATCCGGCAAAGCACGGACCCGGAGGCAGGCTATTAAATTTCTGCTGTGCTTGCGCGATCGCTTGTGATCTCTGCTGTTGGTTAATCAAAAATAATTGCGCGACACTCATTCTTGAAACGTCCAGGTTTGTGAATACATTCGGACGTATCGAAGTAGCTAAGCTTGCACCAGC
This sequence comes from Pyrinomonadaceae bacterium, assembly GCA_023717605.1. Taxonomy (GTDB): domain Bacteria; phylum Acidobacteriota; class Blastocatellia; order Pyrinomonadales; family Pyrinomonadaceae; genus PSRF01. The sequence goes on along the minus strand of JAMQPH010000554.1, from coordinate 7,121 downwards.
GGGATCCGATCCATTAAGCGCGGTTAGTGGAGCGCCGGTCTGGAAGTTAAAGAAAGAGTTGAGCTGCCAGCCACCAAACAACTTGCCAATGAACCCGCGCTGTTTTGCGAAGAATGGCAGTTCGTAAACGACATTTCCGGAAAGTCTATGTGGCCTGTCATAAGTTGAGTGGGCCCGATTCGAGTTTCTGTCGAACGGGTCCTGCGAGAAGTTGCTTTCGGCGACGGATGGAGGATTGATGTCAGAGGCAGTATCAATAAAAGAGCTCCAGGTGTAATGCACGCCAAAACTAAACCCGCGGCTCAATCTCTTTTCCAAACTTATTTGTAAAGCGTCATAAGTTGACGCCGCCGAGTTGGTCCTTAACGTAATCACCCCTCTGCTCGGATCAACTCTTGGGGCCAGGATTGGTGCAGCCGACGGAAGGGGAGCTCCGGTGTTTCTGTCTATTCCGGTTGTATTGCAAGTTCCGGGTCCCGTTCCGAAAGGACATGGAAGACGCGGATTGCCTTCTACAATCTGGAAAAGTCCTGTCCCTCGTGTTCGCACATAACCGACCTTAAGGATTAGGTCGGTGGTTAGCTCCCGCTGAACATCGAACGAGATTTGATCGCCCGCAGGTGCGCGATGATCTTCAGAGACGACGCTGCGACTGAGTTGTCTGGGATCTGAAATGGTTGGAACGGTGGTATTGAGCACCGTGATAAAGCCATTGGGCGCCGGCGATCTGTCTTGCGTCGCTACGAAAGGGAACGAAAAGAAGGATTGAGAATCTAAATTAACAAAATTTGCGTCATACGTACGGGCGTACCCGGCGCGTAAGACCAACCTGTTGCCACCCGTCAGCAGGCCCATTAAACCTTTATCGCTCGTTTGCGGATTCCAATTAAACCCAACTCTTGGCATCCAATTGTTGGTGTCCTTTTTGGGCGCGTCGAATCTATATGCAGGATCGTTGTTGTTAGCTGCAAGAATTCGCTGATTCAGTTCCCGAAGGTATCGGAATGAATCTCCGGGATACTCATAACGGACACCGTATGAGAGCGTAAGGTTTGGTCGTATTTTCCACTGGTCCTGACCGTAAACATAGAATTGGTGCCAACGGTAAAAGGAGATCACATCTCCTCCGCGCAGCGGCAGATTTTTTGACGACGATGAAGCAATATCATTCACGAAATTACTTAACGTTGTGTAGATCAGGCTTCCACGTCCTGTCGGGAAGAAATTGCTCTTTACGTCTGTTCGCCGCAGATCAACCCCGAATTTGAATGAGTGTTCTCCATCAACCATAGAGATGGAATCCGTTATCTGATAGGTGTCGTTAACCTTCCCCTGAGGCAGGATCGTGGCGGCCCCGAATGCGGTTCTATTCGCTCCACCAGTACCTGTCATTCCAAGATCGATGATCTGGATGGATGGGATTGTTTTGGAGAGTGGATCTTCGGCGTCCCTTTCGATGGTGGACCGCGTCCAGTTAATTGTTACCTCATTACTTATGCCAGTTGACCATACTCTGGTCCATACGACGGCAGCTGCTTTGGCTTTGCGGTCATCGATTGCACCCAGGCCGGGTGGTGTAACCTGGTCAGAGCCCGCAGATGATTCCTTACTTGATCTGTATCGCCCATAAATAAAACTCTTGTCATTAACCCGATGATCTATGCGAACAGATCCCTGACGGCTGTCAAATCTGAACGCCGACGAACCAGTGAGATCGCCAAGTTCCACGTCGAACGTTGGGCCACCGGCGAGCGTCACGCTCCTTCTTTCCCCATTCGGAGTTCCAGCCGGAACGAATCGAAGGAGAGCTTGCACCTGTGGACGATTGCCGGCTTGCGCGAGCAATGCCGCGCGACCAGCGGCAGTGGGTGCGCCGTTCAGCGTGAGGCCGGAGGACGCCTCACGATCAGACCAACGCTGATAGTCGGTAAAGAAAAACGTCTTGTTCTTTCCGCTATAAAAGTGACCTCCTCCCTCACCAAAACGCGGCAAGATGATTGGTCCTCCAATTGTGAAACCCATCTGGTTCTCGAGACGACGAGGTGCGTTTCGTTTCGATTTATCTGATGCGTTCGCATCACAGAATCCAGCGGCCTTATCCAGATTGCTGCACGCGTTTAGAAACTGATTGTTATGAAACCAAAAAACAGAACCATGAAAATCGTTGGTTCCCGATTTGCCGACAAAATTCACGACTGAACTGGCGTTATGTCCGTATTCCGGCAAAAACTGATTAGTGACAATTCGGACTTCCTGTATTGCATCGGGATTATTCAATGGCATCTGCATGCCGGTAAGGACCGGGTCGTTCACATCCTGGCCATCAAGCAGGAAGCTGTTTGACCGCAGGCGACCGCCATTGGCTGAAAAACTGATGCCGACCGCGAAGGCAGTTTGTCCCCGGGCGACTTGGCTGACGCCTGGAACGGAAAGCAGGACATTAAAGACGCTGCGGTTTGGAGCGCTCGGCAACTCCGAAAGCCTTCGATTGTCGAACCGCGTTGCGATCTCGGGTGTGGTTCTGTTCAGCAGGGAGGCATCCGAGTTTACGGTTACCGCTTCGGTAATGCCTCCCGGATCCAGGCTCGGACTGACGATAGCGCTTTGGTTCACCAGCAGGTGGATAACCTTTTGAATGTATTTGGAAAAGGTGGGGGCCTCAACAGATAGTTCGTAGCCACCAATAGGTACTCCTGAAAAACTGTAACGACCGTCTGAGTCTGTAGTGGTGGATCTGGTCAATCCTGTTGCTGTGTTTCGGATGACTACTGTTGCTGCTGGAATGACTGCTTGGTTTTGATCAGTGACCAGGCCGGAGATCGACCCGGTTGAAGACTGTGCTTGAACCGCACCTACGAGAACACCAAGCAGAATGAAGGTAGATACATTTCTTAGGTGCCTGGTCATATTGCAGAGCCCAAGATAAAGTTTTGTGAGATCGAAGGCGACCGGCTTACTTGTCGAGGTTCAGTTGCCGCAGTATATTCTGGAATCGCGGTTCAGAACGCAGATTGTCCCAACCTTTGTCAGTTAGATTGGCTCGAAGGCCATCGCGCTCTTCCAGTGATCTTTCAAGCAGGTCTAAAGCCTTCCGGTTTTGACCGAGCCAGTGGTAAAACCATGCGATACTATGAAGTGGAACGTGACCCTTTTTCGCTTGCTGCTGCTCCAGTTCTTTGAGGATTGCAATAACCCGTTCCTTATCTCCCATCTCCGCGTACACCCGGCCAAGCGACGATAGAGGGACGTAACTTCCCGGAGCAAGTTCCTTTGCTTTCTGAAGTTCCACGATCGCTTCAGCGTATCGCTTTTGACGATGATAAGCTGCGCCCAAGTGAAGGTGCCCAACCCATAGATTTGGTTCAAATTCCAACGCGTTTTTGGCTTTGAGAACCGCCTCATCTACTTTTCCAGCGTTACGCAGGATCTGACTCTCAAGTGCCAGCACGATAGGCGTCATCGGGCTCAATTCGCTTGCCTGCCTCGCCTCAGCAACCGCTTCTTCATGCCTTTTCATATTCGATAAGAACCCGGCGTATCCCCGGTGGGCCTGAAAGTCCTTAGGATTCAGTTTGATCGCTCGCTTATAGTTAGTTTCGGCTGAGGCCGGGTCTCCGTTTAAATTGTCTAACCAGGCAAGCATGAAATAACCTTCACCAAGTGATTCGTCTATTTCCAAAGCTTTCCTTACTAGCCACTCCACCTGAGCGAGTACTTCCTTTAAACGTGCAAATCCGGCATGAGCCAGGCTTCGATAAGCAGTTGCCATGTGCGCGTAGGCAAGGGCATAGTTAGGATCAGCTTTTATCGCCTGTTCGTAAAATCCGATAGCTTGACGCAGGGCCTCCTCCGTTATCTTTAACTCGTTGTAACGAGCGCGATTGTAGTAGTCCTGGGCTTCGGGGTTGCTTGTATACCTTTTTTGAAGACGCGTTCTCTCCTCACTGGTTAAGTTAAGGGCCAGGGCACTCGCAATTCTTGTCGCGATCGCCTCCTGAACGATTAATCTATCCGCAAATTTTTCATTAAAAGATTCGACCCAAATCGTTGTTCCATCAGCTACCCTGCGCAGGTTGACGTTCACGAGGATGCGATCGCCCGAGCGTTGTAAGCTTGAGTCCAATACCGCTTCAACATCGAGCACTTTCCCAGCATTTATTGCATCCCGATCACTGCCATTGAAGGTACGTACAGAACTTAATGGAAGCACTCTTATCGCGCTGTTATTACCGAGACGTGTGATAAGCGTATCAGCCATTCCGAATTCCAAAATCTCATCGCGGTTCTCGTCGACGAGGGGTCTGAATGGCAGAATTGCAATTACTCTTGGACTAGCATTCGTAGCCGTTGCCGGTCGGCTTCGCCAATAATATGATCCTGCAACTACGACACTGAGAAGAATTGCAGCAAGCGAAGCGGCGATGAGGTAACTAGTTCGGAATCGCTTTGGGTGCTCAGCCTTAGTGGGTGGTTCTGCGCTGGCGACGCCGGAATCTTCTAGTGGTCGCTCAGTAATCTCAGGTGCGGGTGACAGTTCGGCAGGTCCCGATTCGTTCTCCGCCGTCATTAGGCTGTTCGGGGATTCAACTGGCTCTAGAGCTGGAACTGCGGACGATGCGTAACTGGTTTCTCGGGATTCGGTCTTACGGTTCCAATCCTTCACAAAATATATTTGACCCGGCTTCGCGATTGTCTTGGCTCGGCTTTGTTCGAAACTATCCACTGCAATTGCATCCAGTTGATTCTCGACTTCCTGCCGCACAAGATGCACCTCTCCATTAAACCTGTAGCCGCGTCGTCGCAGAGTTTCGACATAAGGGCTGCCGTTCTTCTGCGTTCCCAGAGTTTTTCTTAAAACCGACAGATATAGAAAGAGATTCGACTCCTCTACCACCGTATCGGGCCACACGGCATCGAGCAGCTCATCCTTGCTGACAATCTTACCGCGGTGTTCGATAAGAGCTACGAGAGTTTCGACTGCCTTAGGAACAAGCGGAATCTCACTGCCCTGGTGAGAAAGCATCAGGTGATCGACATCGATTCGAAAGTCGTCGAACTCGTAAACCTTGTGTTCAATTACTTTACTCATCCTAAGAATAAACTCAGAAACAACTAAGGTTAACTTCGAAGACAGGCCGCCATTTTCTCCGTACTGTCGGTGTGAGCGGGAGGTGACAGACGCGCTAGGGTCAAAAATGATCAAGCGCATTCTAGTGCAGCGGCTCAAAAAGTAAAAGCATTTGGGCCTCGGTCTACCTGATCCTAAAAGCTACGGTTGGAACGTGCATCGACGGATCGAGGTACCAAGTGAATAACTCTTTGGGTAGCACAAACAGAGCCCGGCAGACCAAATAGATTGACTCACCAATGAAGGAGAAAAAAGCAATGAAAAGGATGACATTCACCGCAATCACGTTCGGGATGATGGCGATCATTACTGCAGTGGCAATTTCACAATCCACCATCACGGCCAAGGAGCCACCTGTAGGTCCAGTTGTTTCGGGCCAAAGTGACGAAGGCCATGAGCGAAGTCGCCATGAGCGAAGTCTTGTCGGTGTGTGGGTCACGCAAGTCACTCGCATTAACTGTGATACCGGCGCGACGATAGCTGCATCCCAAATTCAGCTCACATTCGCAAAGGGCGGAACGCTGTTAGAAACTATCGGCCCCAGCATAGTTCGAAGTCCCGGTAACGGAATTTGGAAACGCGAGCACGGTTGGAACGAGTATTCCTTCGTCCTACGTTTCATGCGATACGATGCGGCCGGCTCGTTTGTCGGCAGCGGGGTTGTCAGGGCGGCCATCACACTCGACGAGACGGGTGATCATTCCACGTCAACGGCAACAAATGACGTCCTTGACGCAGCCGGAAATGTCATTGCAAGCGGGTGTGCCACGAGTGTCTCGACCCGCTTTCAATAGAATAAAAGCGCTGGCGGGGCTGGTTGCCGCGATCGAGTTTTTGGCCCGGCACAATAGACGAGGTTCGTATGAAAAGCCAAAGAAACATCGCCCGACTGCTCTTCGGACTGACACTCACATTAGTCGGCTTGATGAGTTGGAACACTCTGCCCGCGACGGAATATTAACTGCGTTTCAGCAACATCGTGACGCGCAGCAACAACGATTGCGCGTCGTAAGCCCGGCAGTGGCCGGAGCGCGCGTCGACTGCGTAGATGAGAAAGATCATGAAACACTCACAAAAATCACATTCCGGCGATAGCGACCACAATATGACAGTCGTGCTTTTCACGTTGTTATGCGTTTTAATCTGCGGCTCTCTTGCTCTGTCGCCGAAGGCGCAAACAAAAACATCCGACGAGCAGGGTGTGACGCCGAGGACTGTGCCGGGTCGCAACGGCAAGATCGCCTTTTCAAGTGCCTTTGACGGGAATCTTGAAATCTACACGACGGAGGCGGACGGCAGTAACGTGCAGCGACTCACCAATAACTCGGGATCCGATTCAGGTCCGAAGTGGTCGCCTGACGGCACAAAGATCGCATTCGCAAGGCACAACAGCAACTTCGGCGAAATTTTTGTGATGAACGCCGATGGCAGCGATCAGCGAAGGCTGACTCAGTCCAGATCCGATCATTCCCCTACCTGGTCTCCTGACGGGACGAAGCTCGCTTTCAGCAGCCGTCGTGGTAATAACTTTGACATCAACGTCATCTACGTCATGAACGCCGACGGCAGCAACCAGACGGAGTTGACAAACTCGGGCCGTGCAGGCTCTCTGGGGTGGTCGCCTGACAGTTCGCGCATCGCCTTCGATTCCAATCGTGATGGTAACTCTGAAATTTACGTGATGAACGCCGACGGCGGTGACGTGCAGCGACTCACCAATAACTCGGGATTCGATTTTTTGCCGAAGTGGTCGCCTGACGGCACGCGCATCGCTTTCGTCAGCAATCGTGACGAGCCTAACCCAAGCGCATGCGGCAATTGTAACTTTGAAATTTACGTGATGAACGCCGACGGCAGCAACCAAACACGGCTCACCAACAACCCGAGTTATGACCTATCTCCCGAATGGTCGCCCGATGGTACTCGCATTGTGTTCCAGAGTAATAGCGTTGACATCTACGTGATGAACGCCGACGGCAGCAATCCGGTCAGG
>JAMQPH010000541.1 GCA_023717605.1 Pyrinomonadaceae bacterium | reverse complement strand
TGGAGAAGAGGCCTGAGGCGTGCACGAAACTGACACCACCGCCGACTGAAAGATAACGCAATGGATGCCACGAAATCGCAGGCGTCACGTACATGGTTCTCAATTCTGTCCGTTGGGCGGCAAACCTCGTGAAGTCTCTTTCGTAAGTCGTGGCGAGTCCAAACGGCGCGTAGGTGCCGATGCCGACGGTAAGATCGGTATTCGGGATGTGATAGTTGGCAAAGAGACTGGCAAGAATATTGTCGTCGTGCTTATTGACCGCGTTCCGTCCACTGTTTTCGACGTTGTTGTATAAACCAATATACGTACCGCTCCCGAGTATGTTGTTGCCATCTACCTCGCCCAGCGCGGCCGGATTGTGATAGACCGCCGAAGGGTCGTCGACTCCGGCCGTGACAGCGTTACCGAGGGACAGAGCCCGAGCGGTGTGAGTCGGTATCATAAATCCGCCGGCGAATGAAAGCACAGGGGCAAAAATCAACTCGGAACAAAACAGGCCCGAACAAAACAACAGGGTGTTTCGAACCATTCAGATCTCCTTCTAATCCTGCCTGAGGCAGTCGCGAGTTTCTGTTCACTGCTCTCGACTTCTGCTTACGAAGAGCAGGCTGACGTTCCGCGCCTGTTGCCAAACGAACCTGTAGAAAAGGAATGTTTCACAAGCGTTCCTGCTTCGGCGAACCTTGGGCTTGAAGGACCGCCACGGTCTTTACTTGATCGAACGGTGTTTGCAAAAAGTCAAGCGATCTATGTGGCACCAGCGGGTAGAAAAAGGATCGCAGCAAGGGAAAAATGTGACGCGACTGGATCTGGGCATTGATTCCACTACAGGGGTCCTGTTCACACCTAACTTTAACCGGGTGTTTCAACGGTCGCCGCGAATCCAGAATCAGCCTTACTCCACGCGTGATTTGGTTGTCAAGCCGGGGCCGTCGTTTGGCGAACAGCACGCATCCCAAAGGATTCCACGGCCGACCCATGGCTCTGCCTCACGACACCGGGAGCCTGCCGGTGGACGGCGTTACATTGCAAATCATGAGGCGGTCTCGTACAGTAGTACGAACGTAGTCATGGGGTTAGACGGACCGACGGCCAAGGACTTGGGTAACAGGGCTTTCAGGACTTACCCAAATTCGTCCTGTTCCGTGGCCTCGTTCAACCCTGTAATCGTCAGCAAGCGTGCGAAGCATTCCGTTCGTATCCTTTGCTTCCCGGGGCCCACTCACTTCTAATGACACGTGACAACAAGCTTTTAGCACGACCAAACGGCGAAAGAGACACCATGATCTTCGGCCGTACCAGCCAGGGCTATGAGATCCGGGCTACACCGTTGCGCATCACGCGCCATGTCGTGGCCTTTGAGGTCTATAATCCTTACAGCATCCTGCAACTATCCGAGGTTCTGAAGGAATTCAAAATCGTCGTCAACGACCGGTTGATCTATTCCGGCCGGGCCACTGTGAGCAGTCTCGTCAATACAGGCATCGTCGTGGTTTGTGAGGCCACGCTCGACGAGGCTTGGCTTGACGTGGATCTCTATACTCTAGTCGCTCAGCCGCAAAAACTCCGGGCGGACTTTGCCGATTTTCTTAAAGAATGGGAAAGAATCCATACTATCTTGCCTGAATACAAGGTCGTCCTGGCGGATATGCAGAATTATTTGGTCGACCTCAGGCGCTGGCTCGAGCAAGTGGAGCTGGGTGTTCGTTCCTCGCCTTCGCGCGACGGTTTGCAGCTTGAACGGGATGTTCTTCAGGAGCTGGTGCCAAGTGTCTTGCCTTCCATCAACTCGCTCTTTGCTAGATTTGAAGAGGTGGCGGATCAAGTGCTTCCGGAGTCGTTGCCATTTCACCGGACCTACGCCAAGCGCCAACTCCACCCCCTAGTCCTATGTTCGCCCTTTGCGTACCGCACTTATCACAAACCTTTGGGCTACGCAGGGGACTACGAAATGGTCAATATGATCCTACGAGACCCGTTGGAAGGGAGTTCTCTCTTCGCCAAAAGCGTTAACGTATGGTTCTTAAATCAAGCCCCGGCGGCGGCGCACCGTAACCGGATTCAGCATCTAAGTAAGCGGCTGATCGAGGAGACCCGCCAGCGGCAAAGTCGGGGACAGCCGATACGAATCTTCGATCTCGGCTGCGGCCCGGCGGCGGAAGTACAGCAATTTTTATCGCGGGACGCGATCAGCAATCATGCCAGTTTTACCTTGCTCGACTTCAATGACGAGACGCTTGAGCACGCGGGCAAAATTTTGCGAGATGTAAGATCCAAATTTGACCGCAGCACCAAGATCGAACTGATCAAGAAATCGGTCCATCAGATTCTAAAAGAAGAAGGCAAGCCCGGCGTAAATCAGTCGCGGTTTGATCTGATCTACTGCGCCGGGCTTTTTGATTATCTCTCCGACCGCATCTGCAAGCGGTTGATGAACATCTTTTATTCCATGTTGGAGTCCGGTGGTCTTCTGGTTGCGACAAACGTGGATGCCTCGAACCCGTCGCGGAATACCATGGAATATCTCCTGGAATGGCATTTAATCTATCGCAACTCGGAACAACTGAAAGCATTGATCCCGGACGAGGCGGCGGCGGGAAGCGCCCAAATCAAGTCGGATGAGACCGGCGTCAACCTTTATTTAGAGATTAGAAAATCCGATGAGCGCTGACCAAGCCATATGGAGACAGGCGGGTTTCGCGGAGGCCTACTCGGCATGGGAGCGCCAGGAGCGTCTCAGCAGCGGAAGAGTAGCGTGCGCCCTGGTGGTGTTTCTGATGCCGGCGGGAATCTCGTTAGATTTCTTTGTCTATCCAGACCGTTGGCGCTATTTCCTCATACTCAGGCTGATTTGTTCCGCGCTCGCCGGCGCCTTGTGGTTTGTGCACACCCGACCCTTGGGCCAGCGCAATTACCGGATTCTGGGAATTCCCACCGCGATCCTACCGGCTTTCTTCATTGCCTGGATGATTGCCGTAACCGAGGGGCCCTTATCTCCCTATTACGCAGGATTGATTCTCATTCTTCTCGCGGTAAACGCCGTGTTGCACTGGAGTGCGACCGAGTCGTTCATCGCCATCGCTTTCCTGCTGTTACTTTACTTCGCGGCCTGCTTGCCCTGGGATCTCGATGTCGCGCCCGGGATCTTTTTCAACAATATCTACTTCCTGGTTTTAACCGGCATTATCGTCGTCGTGGGCAACCACCTCTACAACCAGCTCCGCTTTCGCGAGTTTGCGCTGCGCTTTGAATTGGACCAAAACCGGAGGATGTTAGAAGAGACGAACCGGAAACTGGTCGAACTGGATCAAACCAAAAGCCGCTTTTTCGCCAACATCAGCCACGAGCTACGCACCCCGCTGACCCTGCTTTTGGCGCCCCTGGAAAGCCTGATCCAGGAACGCGGCTCGAGCTTCGATCCCCAAACCCGCGAGCTCTTGACAATCATGCGGAGCAACGGCCTGCGGCTTTTGAAGTTGATCAATGATCTGTTGGATCTGGTGCGGTTGGAATCCGGCAAGATGGAGGTCAAGCTCGAGCCGGTGGCGATGGAGCCGTTTTTGCGCGGGCTCAGTAACGCCATCAACAAGACTGCCGAGGACCGCGGCGTGAAGCTAGAAACCAGCGTCGACCCCAGGCTGCGCACCGCGCGTGCCGACAGCGACAAACTGGAGAAAATTTTGCTCAATCTGTTATTCAACGCGCTCAAGTTCACACCGGCCGGCGGAGTGGTGCGATTTACAGGGTCGAGGCAAGACGGTGAGATGGTTCTCGCTGTGTCCGACACCGGCGTGGGCATCAGCGACGAACAGGTGCCATATATCTTCGACCGCTTTTGGCAAGCCGATACTTCGTCCCAAAGAAAATATCATGGGGTGGGCATCGGCTTGGCGTTAGTCAAGGAGCTTGTGGTGGTCCAAGGGGGCACCGTCGAAGT
>JAMQPH010000526.1 GCA_023717605.1 Pyrinomonadaceae bacterium | reverse complement strand
TATGGTGGTGCGTGACGCATAGGCACGTTCAATCTTTAAACTTGGCGGCGGCATTTCGAATAGCAACACTTAATGCACTCCAAGCACTCTCCACACCGTCCTTGAGTTGCTCCCAAGCGTCTTCGCTAGCCTCGCCCAGTTCCTTCAGTTTGGCTTTCGTGGCGCCAACCCTCTGCTCAATCTCTTCAACCTGCTTGGCATGCTTGATACGAGCGTCGGCGGTAGAGATCTTCGCTTGGGCCTTGAACTCGGCTAATTTCGCCTGCGCCAGCTCTAGTTCAGCCTCTATCTTCTGTTTGTAGGTTTCTTTCGTGCTCATAACGCATTTCCTTTGTTAATGGATTTAGGGCTATTTAGGCTTTCTTGACGAGCCCGACCAGATACAGCAACACCACGGCTCCCACCGTAGCGGTCACTATCGAGCCGATTAAACCACCAGCGGCGATTGCCAGAAGATTGAACAAGAAACCGCCTACAACCCCACCGACAAAGCCAATAATAATGTTACCTAGAAGACCAAAGCCCCCGCCTTTCATGATCGTTCCGGCGAGCCAACCCGCCAGTGCGCCGATTACGAGAAAAATTAACAAGCCTGTGATGTCCATTGTTTCTCCTCAAGTTTACTTGAAAAAAGTCATTTGTTAGTAACGCCCTCTGCCGCGTCTGTCTCCACGACCTCCTCTGTCTCTACCTCTACGGCCGTCCGGTTGAGGGCGAGCTTCATTGACTGTAATTGTCCTTCCACTAAAAGCCTGTCCATTTAAACCAGAGATTGCAGACTGAGCTTCAGATTGCTCAGGCATCTCCACGAACCCAAAACCTTTAGATCGTCCACTTTCTTGATCTGTGACAATAGATACAGATGTGACCTGCCCAAATCCTTCAAAAGCGCGGCGCAAGTCTCCTTCGGTGACATTATATGATAGGCTACCGATGAAAAGTTTCATTTTAATCCTGTTCGGTTCTCATTGCGCGCAGCTTGCTACGGTAGAATCGACAAAAACCGTGGATAAATATACTGCAGCTTCCGGCGGGTATCGTTTGTTAATTTCATATAGTTGTCTATAGGCAGACCCGCCTCATTTGAATAAAGGAAATGCTTAAGACCGGGACTAATTCTTACAGGGGCAAGATAGAGATGAACTCTTTTGGGGGGAAACTCAGCTATTCTTTCCAGAGTTCGATATCGATGATGCCCACCTTGGCCGCGAAGCAGATCAACTCAAGGCTGCTATGCACGCCGAGTTTGCGCATGATGCTAATGCGGTGGTTTTCGACATAACGCTCTGCATCTGGGCCGTCAACCAATGGACTATCACAGGTCTTACATTTCGACAGTCTATTCAATAATTCTCAGCAGCGCACCACAAAGCTAAGCCAAAGGCCGGCAGGGCGCGACTATTGCCAGCGCCCTGCCGGATCGTCGGGCTTCAGTGTCTTGTTAGACGGACGGCAGGGGCGACGTGATCAGCATTGGCAGAAGGTCGTAGTTTCCGTTGGGACGCTACGCACTGCTCGAAGCTGGGAGGCACCCGTAGAAGTAGTCTCCGGCCCGATGAATCGGGCGTCATCCGTGGTACAACGAGAAGAGACTCTCTCAAGTTAACGGGTCATCAGACTTCGATTTTCTTGGCCTTGGTTTCCGCGCCTCCTGCTTTGATGGCGACCTTCTTGGCATCTTCCATCGGATCTTTGAAAGGCACCTCGATTCGGAGCAGGCCGTGCTCGTAGATCGCTTCGGCTTTGTCAGGTTTCACCGGCCAAGCTAAAGCCAGTGCTGAAACATACTCGATGTCCCTTGCTGGCGCAGTCAGGTGGACGCTGTCTGGCAGGAGCTTCAGATCGATGGTATCCGTTGGCGCTCC
>JAMQPH010000522.1 GCA_023717605.1 Pyrinomonadaceae bacterium | reverse complement strand
AATGAACGGACTCATGAAAAAGATGGCGCGCAGGAAGAAGATTTTAACGATCGCTATTGTGAGCAGTTTGTTGCTGCTGAGCAGCTGCGCGCCAATCGCCGCCAAACCGACGCCCGAGCAGGCTAAGCAGTTTTTGAAACTTCGCGGTTACAACTTCGACGAGACATCTTTTCTGGCAGCCGGGGCCGCAAGCGATGTGCTGGCGGTGAACGCTTTTCTGGCTGCCGGTATCGACCCGAACGCAAAAGATGAGATCAGTGGCCGAACTGCCTTGATAGCAGCGGCGGTGCGTGGCGATTTAGCAATCGTAAAGACACTCTTGCAGGGCGGCGCAGATGCAAACAGAAAAGACAAAGCCGGCTCAACAGCGCTCCTGCGGGCGCTGGAATACAAAAATGAAGAAGTCGCGAATGCTATATTGGGCGAGAAGGGTATCGATTTGAATGCACAAGGTGCAAACGGAATGACAGCCTTGATGTACTACGCTTCTCGCGAGCGCCAGGAGATCGTGCCAAAGCTGTTGGAAAGGGACATTAATGTGAACCTTCAAGACACTGACGGCGACACGGCGCTTCATAACGCTGCACAGACAGGCAACTCGGCGATCTTAAAAATGCTCTTGTCGAAAGGTGGTAATCCCAACGTTAAAAACCGAGTTGGCGGGACAGCGTTAATGTGGACCGGCGTCTATGGCCACGAGGAAGCGGCGCGGGTTTTGTTGGATAATGGCGCCGACCCGCGGCTCAAAGACGAGGATGGAGTGACTGCTTCTACGTGGGCACTTAAGAACGGACGAGGGGATCTGGCGAAAATGCTGCGGGAAGCGGAAAAGAAAAAGTAGACAAGAGGCAGGACGCAGGACGAGGGTGGGCAGGAATAAATTGAAATTGGCAATCGGCAATTGGAAATCGGAAATCAGCAGCCTGCAATGTTGCTTGTAATAGACAACTACGATTCGTTCACCTATAACCTCGTCCAGTATCTTGGTGAGCTCGGCGAGACTGTGGAAGTGCGTCGCAACGATGAGTTGACCATTGAGGAGATTGCCTCGAGTCTAGGTCCCCGCCGCATCGTCATCTCGCCCGGTCCTGGGACTCCTGATGATGCAGGGTTGTCCCTGGAGATAATAAGGTGCTTCGGCGGGCGGGTGCCCATTCTCGGAGTTTGTCTTGGCCATCAAGCGATTGGGCAGGCATTCGGTGGCAAGGTCGTATCGGCCCCGGTATTAATGCATGGTAAGGCCTCGGAGATTTGTCACGATGGCAAGACTATCTTTGAGGGACTTGAAGATCACTTCCGGGCCGGGCGTTATCATTCCTTGATGGTGGAAAAGGAATCGCTGCCGGAATGTTTGGAAATCTCGGCTTTTACATCAGACGACGTGATCATGGGATTGCGCCATCGCGAAATGCAAATCGAGGGTGTGCAGTTTCACCCCGAATCAATCCTGACAAATTGCGGCAGGCAAATGTTAGCCAATTTCCTCAAACTGTAACCTCACGATATGGCTGAAAACGTTTTGCGGGAACTTCTTCCTTCCCTCGTTCGTCGCGAAGCTCTTTCTCGAGACGACGCAGGGAGGTTGCTCAACGCCCTGCTGGAAGATGATGCAACCGATGCCCAAATCGCCTCAGCCCTGGTTGCATTGGCAGCTAAGGGTGAGACCGTTGAGGAGTTGGCGGGCATGGCCGCGGCGTTACGCAGCCGCTCGGTTCGAATCACCTGCCAACACTCGTGCTTTATTGACACTGCCGGAACGGGTTCAAGTCTTGCCAAAACATTTAATATATCGACAGCGGCGGCTTTTGTGATTGCCGGCGCCGGCCTTCCCGTGGCGAAGCATGGCAATCGAGCGGCGAGCAGCCGGTGCGGGAGCGCTGATCTACTGTCAGCATTGGGCGTTAATGTTAACGCTCCTCCGGAACTCTCTGAGCAGTGCCTAAATGAGATCGGTATCTGTTTCATGTTTGCTCCGATCTATCACGGCGCGACCGCACGCGTGGCCGGGATTCGTCGACAACTGGGAATTCACACGATCTTCAATTTACTGGGTCCGCTCAGTAATCCAGCCGGCGCGCCAAGACAGATTGTCGGGGTTTGGAGGCGAGATCTCGTTGAGCAAATGGCGAAGGTGCTCGCTGCTTCGGGCACCGAACGTGCTTGGGTGGTTCACGGCGAGGACGGATTGGACGAGATAACGTTGGCGACTAAAACACTGGTGGCAGAGGTGAAAGGCGCGAACGTCAGGTGCTTCGAAGTGGAACCGAAAACCTTTGGCCTCTGGCGCGGAAGCTTAGAACACCTGCGGGGAGGCGACGCGGAAGCCAATGGTCGGATCGTTCGTGAAGTATTATCTGGCAAGCGTCGTGATGAAGCGCGGGGCCTGGTGATAGCCAACGCCGCTGCGGCGCTTTTTGTCGGTGGCACCTGCAGCGATTTGGTGGCAGCGGCAAAAGCCGCGGAGGAAAGCATCGATGGTGGCGCGGCTGGGACGAAACTTGAGCAGTTGATCGAAAGAACAAACCGAGGCCAGCAGCAATTGTAGGGGCGCCACGCCGTGGGCGCCCGTACGTACCCCAGGATCAAGGTCGATACAACACGGTCCAATTACAGGGCATATAGAGAGTATTACTGAATGGACATCCTTAACGAAATCATTGCTAGCAAGAAAAAGAGGATTTCGAACCAGGGCTACCGGCCCCTTGCGCGAATGCGCGAACACGCCCACGCAGTCAGGTCTGCAGCCGAGGCCCATGTTCTGGTGAAAGCGCTCTGTAACGAACGCATTAACGTCATTGCCGAGTTCAAGCGAAGGTCTCCCTCAAAAGGTGTTATTCGTGACGATGTACGCCCTGAGTCAATGGCGCGTTACTACGAGTCTGGAGGCGCGGCGGCAGTCTCCGTCCTAACGGAGGAGCACTATTTCGGTGGTTCACTACAGGACTTGCGAGCTGTCAGGGCGGCAGTTTCACTTCCAGTGCTGCGAAAGGATTTCATCTTTGACGAGTATCAAGTATATGAATCAGCCGCTGCCGGAGCCGACGCGCTACTGCTGATTGTTTCGGCTTTGGACGATGAGGCATTGGTCTCGTTGCGGGAGCTTGCTGAAGATGAGTTGGGAATGGTCGCCCTCGTTGAGGTGCATACTAAAGCCGAAATGCAACGCGCGGTATCTAGCGGGGCCAGGTTTATTGGCGTTAACAATCGCAACTTGAAAACATTTTCAGTCTCACTGGAAACTTCAGTAGAGCTGGCAAGGGAAGCTCCCGCCGACGGGATGCTGGTTTCTGAGAGTGGTTTGAATTCTGCTAATGACCTTCGGAGGCTGCAGGAAATGGGCTATCAGGGCTTTCTGATTGGCGAATCCTTGATGCGCTCCCCACTACCTGAGGAAGCGTTGCGTTCGTTAATCCGAGAAGGAGAAATGGCGCCGACGGGATAAAAAAGGAAACAGGGAAAAGGGTAAAAGGGGGAGCATTTTCCATTTTTCATTTGTCATTTCTCATTCGGTCATTTTCTGATCTCATTTCGTGTCGCTTCGTGTAATTTTGTGGATCGTTTGCTTGCCCGAGAGAACAGAACGATCCACGAAATAACACGAACGCACACGAACCAAAGGTAAACAATACCAAGATGAGAAATGACAAATGAGAAATGGAAAATGTTGTTCCCTTTTACCCATTTACCCCAAAAGGCTTTTGTATGGCGTTCGTCAAAATCTGCGGCATAACTAATCTGGAAGATGCCCTGGTTTCTGTTGCAGCCGGCGCGGACGCGCTAGGCTTCAATTTCTACCGACCTAGCCCGCGCTACATCGAGCCACTCGCCGCACGCGAGATCATCGACCGCTTGCCTGGGAGTGTCCTAACCGTAGGAGTCTTCGTGAATGAGGCGACCCCCGAGGATGTGGAGCAAATTGCATCCGACGCCGGTGTAGCTGCAGTGCAGTTGCACGGTGATGAAACGCCCGATTATTGCCGCGCGCTCAAAGGTCGCTATGTGATCAAAGTATTGGCTGCCCGCTCTGACTTTGTACCCCAGCGTGCCCTCGATTACGAGGTGCAGGCGATCATGCTTGATACGTTTGACCCGCAGATGCGTGGCGGCACTGGTCGCATAATGGATTGGTCTCTGGCCCGAGAGACGCGCAGACTTGTGCCTAGGCTCTTTCTTGCTGGCGGACTTGCTGCCGAAAACGTGCACTACGCAATAGCCGCGGTCGATCCTTATGGCGTCGACGCTTGCAGTAAACTCGAAATTACTCCGGGAAAAAAGGTTCCGGAACGCGTGGAAGCCTTCGTGAACGCGGCACGGGCTGCTTGACTCCCGTTAAACGTTGACGACTATCACTGGCCCTGGGTTATCCTAGCAAGCCCCCTACTCGGTGCTATCGTCGAAGAATCGACTTTCTCCTAACGTTCTTCCGCGAATAGCATCCTCCTCACCTAGTGCCGTGTCTATGAAAGCGAAAGCCCAGAAAGAAAAACCCGGCAAAGCGGTTCTGCGTGCGCGCGGTCGCGTGCTGATTGTTTCCGAGGAGCCGGACTTTGTGGATCCCGGGCCGCTCACTTCCGCCGGACTGGAAATAGTTGGAGTATGCCGAGGGGGCGCGGCTCCTGTCTCTCTGCAACGATCGCGTCCGCACGTAGTCATAGCAAATTCCTCAATCAAGGGAATCTCCACTGCTGAATTAGCGCGAATGTTGGGTCAAACGGAAGATGGCATACCGTTGGTTTTGGTGGGCGCCAAGGCATCAACGTTGAACCGAAGGCAAGCAGCTTTGTCAGCAGGTGCGGTTGACTACTTTCAGCTTCCTGCCGAGATAGATCTGCTCGTTCTAAGGGTCGAGCAAGTAGTAGCTTTGAGACAGAAGATAGAGCGGCTTCGCTCGGAAGCTGATCTCGATCATTTGACGGGATTGGCCAATCGCCGCCGCTTCCGCGTTGCGCTCAATCGCGAGGTTGAAAGATGGCGCCGTTACGGTGTACCGTGCGCACTACTTCAGTTGGATATCGACCACATGAAGGAGATTAATGACCGTTTCGGACATCCGGTCGGAGACGTCGTCATTCGCCACGTTGCGAACACTCTTTCCGCAGTTTCGCGAGATAACGACACCGCAGCGCGTTTGGGTGGTGAGGAGTTTGCTTTGCTACTCTCAAGTATTAGTGAAGAAAAGGCTACCGCCGCCGCTGAACGATTGCGTGCCCTTTTGGCGGAACAGATAATACCCGGCGTCGGTGATATTAGCGTCAGTATTGGCGTGGCGGCCTGCCCAGCCCACGCAACTTCGGAACGCGCCCTGTATGCAGCCAGCGACGAGGCTCTCTATGTCGCGAAGAACGAAGGACGCAATCGCGTTGCCGTCGCGCCTTTGATGCAGGAAAAACTGCCTGGGGTGTGATTCCCCTCCGGCGAATACCAAGGAGATAAGTTAATGAGACCCCTTGCCCAGTCGTTGATCCTTAGTCTTGGGCTCTTGCTAATCGCCGGAGCCACACCCACCGCGTTGATGGCCCAGCAGGGCACCGCTGGGTGGACTCCTGAACTGGCGATGAAGGTTAAGAACATTGGCGCTGTTCGCGTGTCGCCGGATGGCCGCAAGGTCGTCTACACGGTTAGCCAGGCGGTGATGACGACTGAGAGGAGTGAGTACGTCACCCAGATTTGGTTGGCCAATAACGACGGCGGCGATCCCCTGCAATTGACCTTTGCCGAAAAGTCTTCCGACAATCCACAGTGGTCGCCTGACGGCAAAATGATTGCATTTACCTCGAGCCGAAGCGGAAAAAGCAATCTGTACGTCCTCCGCTTGATAGGTGGTGAGGCCGAGCAAACGACTGACGTCAAAACGGCGGTGGGAAACTTCGCCTGGTCCCCTAATGGCAAGCAGATCGCCTTTCTCATGCGCGACGCCCCCGGCGAAGACGAGGAGAAGGGGGCAAAAGGCAAAGACGACTCACGCTGGGTTGATGAGAACGTCAAGATGAATCGCCTACACGTGATAAATATCGAAAAAGATGCCAACGGCAAACGGGAACCGCGCAAACTAACCGGTGACTACAACGTTGATGGTGACTTCGACTGGACGCCAGATGGTAAGGCAATCGCTTTTACTCGCACTAAAATGCCCAAAGCAGACTATTGGACCACGGGCGATCTGATGGCTGTGGTCGTGGACGGCGGTGAGGTAAAAACGATCGCGGCGACCAATGCGGCGGAGTCAGGCCCCAAGTATTCACCCGATGGCAAATGGCTGTTGTTCCTGGTTTCTGACGACCCGCCGCGTTGGGCGGGCTATCGGCGAATCGCTGTTGTTCCCGCTGGTGGTGGTCCTGTGAAACTGCTGGCGGAAACTCACGACGCGCAACCTAACGTTATCGATTGGTCGGCCGATGGTAAGAACGTTTTCTTTGCCGAGACAAGGGGCACCGTTTCCCGGATCTATTCGCTGGACGTCAATTCGAACGCGATTACCGAGCTCAACAAAGGAAACGAAGTAATCAGCGGTCCGTCTCTTAATCGCTCTCAAACAATGATTGGTTTCACCTTACAAACGAATGATCGAGCCCCTGAAGCTTACGTCAGTCAGCTCGCCACCTTCTCCCCCGTGCAGGTGAGTCGAGCCAATGCCGATTTGCCAAAGTTGCCCTTGGGAAAGACCGAGGTGATCAAATGGAAAAGCTCCGACGGGCTGGAAGTTGAAGGACTCCTGACCTACCCCGTCAACTACCAGGCGGGCAAACGAGCGCCGCTGCTTCTGATAATCCACGGCGGACCGGCCGGAGTGTTTACCCAATCGTTTCTTGCGGGGAGCCGTGGCGTATATCCCACTGCAGCTTTCCCGGCGCGTGGCTATGCGATGCTTCGCGTGAACCCGCGCGGTTCGTCCGGTTACGGCCAGAAGTTTCGGTTCGCAAACATCAAAGACTGGGGCGGAGGCGATTACCAGGATTTGATGACTGGTGTCGATGAAGTGATAAGAATGGGCGTTGCCGATCCGGATCGTCTGGGCGTGATGGGATGGAGCTACGGAGGTTTCATGACTTCCTGGATTGTTACGCAAACGAAACGTTTCAAAGCAGCCTCCGTCGGGGCGGGTGTTACAAACTTGATGAGTTTCATCGGGACGGCCGACATCCCGAGCTTCATCCCGGATTACTTTGGGGAACAGCCTTGGGAGAACCTGGAGATTTATCGAGCCCACTCGGCGATGTTCCACATGAAAGGAGTCGTTACTCCAACTCTCGTTCAGCACGGTGAAGCGGACGAGCGCGTGCCGATTTCTCAGGGCTATGAGTTTTACAACGCACTCAAAGTGCGAAACGTGCCTAGCAGAATGATCGTGTTGCCGCGCATGCCTCACGGTCCCAACGAACCGAAGATGGTGCTGAAAGCCAAGCAAACCAATCTTGAGTGGTTTGACAAGTACCTCGGGACAAACTGACTGGATACGGACTCACTGAGGCCGCAACACGGCAGTCAACGCACTGAACCATTTGCGGTAGCCAATGGATCCCACCACTCAACGAGCGGGCATTCCATCCAACGAGCCGCCGGCAGAACCGTTGGCTAAAGGCAGACGGTGCTGTCGCTTAAGGCTGCTACGCGCAGCTTGTAGTTGTCTGGCGCTCAGGTGTAATGGGTTGAGTGGCTCCTGCCCTTGCTGAGTGCTGGATCCAATGGCTACCGCAAATGGTTCTGTTGGTTACTGCCGACATTTTAGATATCTAGCAAGTGGGCATGGAAAACTCACAACCTGATGAACGCGGCCACTGGGGTCCTTATGGGGGGCGTTTTGTGCCGGAAACGCTGGTGGCCCCTCTGGAAGAGCTGACGGCCGCCTACCTGGTCGCGTGTGATGATGATGAGTTCCAGACCGAGTTCGCATCGCTGCTGGCCGACTACTCAGGACGGCCCACTCCACTGTTTCAGGCAAAACGTTTAACCGAATTTGCTGGCGGCGCTCGGATTTACCTCAAACGCGAGGACCTCTCACACACCGGATCTCACAAAATCAATAACGCTCTCGGCCAGATACTGCTGGCGCGACGAATGGGCAAACGACGGGTAATAGCCGAAACCGGCGCGGGGCAGCACGGCGTTGCCACCGCCACTGTATGCGCATTGTTTGGTCTCGATTGTGTGGTTTACATGGGCGCCGACGATATGCGGCGTCAGGCCCTGAATGTCTTTCGCATGGAGTTGTTGGGGGCGCAGGTACGAGAGGTGAGTGCCGGCTCGCGAACGCTGAAAGATGCAATCAACGAAGCTCTGCGTGACTGGGTTACCAACGTTTCCGACACCTACTATCTGCTTGGCAGTGCGTTAGGACCTCATCCGTATCCGCTGATGGTTCGTGAGTTCCAATCCGTGATTGGCCGAGAAGCTCGTGCGCAGATTCTGAGTCAGATCGAACGGTTGCCAGATCTATTGATTGCCTGCGTCGGCGGTGGGTCGAATTCGATTGGTCTCTTTTATCCTTTTCTCAGCGACAAAGTTCGCATGATCGGTGTTGAAGCCGGAGGACGCAGTAACGAGCTGGGACAGCACGCCGCGCGTTTCAATCAGCTCGGCGGTGGGCGGCCAGGAGTCTTGCAGGGCACGCTTAGCTACGTCTTGCAGGACCAGGCTGGGCAGATTGCCGCTACGCATTCGATTTCTGCGGGGCTCGACTATCCTTCAATCGGACCGGAACACGCTTTTCTGCACGACTCAGGCAGGGTTGAATATGTTTGCGCGTCGGACGCCGAAGCCCTGGAGGCCTTTCAAACGCTCTCGAAGTTAGAAGGTATTATTCCCGCACTCGAATCCGCCCATGCAGTCGCTCATGCGATCAAAGTCGCGCGTCAAATGTCGCCTGATGAGATCATGATCATCAATCTGTCGGGGCGCGGGGATAAAGACATCGATACTGTCAGCAAAAATCTTAAGTCCGACGTTCATTAGACTTTTCGGTTACCACTAAGTCGCTCATTTTTGAATCGGGGTCTGTATTGAGTCGTATATCGGAGGGATTTGCCCAGCTCAAGCGGGAAGGGAAGAAGGGCTTCATTCCCTTCATAGTGGCAGGTGATCCTGATCTGGAAACAACCGCCGAGCTGTTAGTCGAACTGGGTAATTCCGGAGCCACGGTAATTGAACTCGGCGTGCCTTTCAGCGATCCCATGGCCGATGGTCCGGTCATCCAACGAGCTTCGGAGCGCGCTTTGCAGCATGGCTTCGGCTTGACGGCGGTGTTGGAAACGGCGGCAAAAGCTCGGCGGAAAACGAGTGTACCCGTCGTTCTTTTCAGCTATTACAATCCACTGATGCAGTATGGAGTGGTAAACCTCATCCGTGACGCAAAGAAAGCAGGGATTGACGGCGTCCTGGTCACCGATTTAGCCCTCGAGGAATCGGAGGAGTTTGCAAATGCGCTGAGGGCAAAAGAACTTGACCTGATTTTTCTCGTTGCGCCAACGTCTACCGACATCCGATTGCAGGCGATTGCTGAAAGAGCGACCGGCTTTATCTATGCGGTATCACGGGCGGGAGTTACGGGCGAGCAGGCGGATGTCAGCATCGTAGCCGAGAATCTGGTCAATCGTGTACGGCAATACTCAGATCTGCCGGTCGCAGTTGGCTTCGGGATTTCGACTGCCAATCAAGTGGCAAAAACTTGGGCTTATGCCGATGCGGCAGTGGTGGGGTCGGCTATTGTGGCTGAGATTGAACGATGCACAGGCGCTCCGGACATCGTGCAAAGAGTCGGTGAATTGGCGCGTCGTCTTGTTTATGATGATTCATCTTCGGTCAGGTCTTAAGTAATGAGCAATGCCGACAACAAGAGAACACGTATCCAGGGCGGGGACCCGGTAGTCCTTGTTCTGCACAGTCCCCGGGAAAAATGTTGGGGAATACTCGACGAGGTCAATGCTGCTGGAGTATTCTTGCGCGGTCTCGATTTGAATTCTTTTGATGATTGGGTGCGGGCCGTCTCGCATGACGAACCGTTTATGGGACTAAGTGCTCTCTTTTTCCCAATGTGGCGTGTTGAGCGCCTTTCGCGGGACGAAGCATCGGGCGGAATCCCTTCCCTATTCGAACAAGTCGAGCAGCGTACGGGTCGCTCAGTTCAAGAGTTAATTGACAACACCAGAGTCGCTTGAACTGATCTGCTATGTGGAAGTTGCGTGCCGCCTCACCGACAGACTGGCGCAGAGAGGGCTGCCGTGGCACGCCGGGCATTTCTCAGGTCTCAAACCCTCCGGAAATTATTTGCTGTTGCACGTGTGAAACACTGTTCCATTCTCGCGTCAGGGGTGTTATGCTCCCGCTCATTCCGGGAGCGCTAACATTGACCGGTGAGAAAAGGAGCGGAAGAAAGAGATGTATGTCATGGCTGATGATCGAATAAGCGTGGATCGCGGCAAGGCAGTCGAAGCCGCGCTCTCAAATATTGAAAAGAAGTTTGGCAAAGGCTCAATCATGCGGCTTGGTGAACGCGAAGTATCCGATGTACCGGCGATTTCGACCACCTCCTTGAGTCTGGATATTGCGGTCGGTGTCGGGGGGGTGCCCCGTGGTCGCATTATCGAAATCTTTGGCCCGGAGAGTTCCGGTAAGACCACTCTCGCTTTGCACATTGTGGCTGAGGCCCAGAAAGCTGGAGGGGTCGCGGCCTACATCGATGCGGAACATGCTATGGATGCTGACTACTCCGGCAAACTTGGTGTCGACGTGGATCAGCTTCTAATCTCACAACCCGATTCCGGCGAACAAGCGCTGGAGATTGCGGAGGCCCTGGTGCGTTCAAATGGAGTTGATGTGATCGTCATCGATTCCGTCGCCGCACTCGTGCCTCGGGCGGAACTCGACGGAGAGATGGGGGATTCGTTGCCGGGACTGCAGGCGCGGCTGATGTCGCAAGCGCTGCGCAAACTGACGGCGATCGTTTCGCAGTCAAACACTTGCTTCATCTTTATCAATCAGATTCGCGAGAAGATAGGCGTGATGTTCGGCAATCCCGAAACCACTAGCGGCGGCCGCGCGTTGAAGTTCTACTCATCTCTGAGGCTGGATATCAGGCGCATTGGCGCACTCAAGGATGGCGACCGCGTGGTTGGTAACCGCACGAAGGTAAAAGTGGTCAAGAACAAAGTTGCGCCGCCTTTCCGGGAGTGCGAATTCGATATCATGTACGGAGAGGGCATATCGCGAGAAGGCGACGTGCTCGATCTGGGGGCAGCCCAGCGTGTAGTTGAAAAGAGCGGTGCCTGGTTTTCTTACAAGGGAGACCGCCTCGGCCAGGGCCGGGAAAACGCGAAACAGTCATTGAAAGAGAACCCGGAGCTGCTGAGAAAGATCGAAAGAGAAGTTAAGGTTAAGCTTGGCATGCCTGTCCGCGAGGAGAAGGTCGAACCAGCAAATAGTAACGCCAAGGCTGCAACCGTCGATAAGAAGTAGTTTTAGTGTTAACAAATAATAGCGCTCGGTCAGTGGGAACAGATTCGTCTACCTGCTTGCCGAGCGCTTATTTATTGCTTTACAGCCTAGGATTCAAAACCGATAATCCGCCCGGCGTGTGGGTGCTGCGTGTCAGGTGCCGGAAGTGGCATAGACTTTAGTCTGTGTTGCCGGATGACTGGAACGGGGCTATTGGTTTAGCTAGCGTGGCTTGAAATCACAGACTAAAGTCTATGCCACTTGCGGCCCGGCACACGTTTTTCAATGAGCGAATCGATACTCATCAAAGGCGGCACACTCGTAACGATGGACGATCATGATTCCATCGTCAGCGATGATCTGTTTATTAGCGGCGGACAGATTCAAGAGATCGGTGTCGCGAGCGCAGGGGCCGATGTTGTGATTGACGCGCACGGTTGCGTGGTTCTGCCCGGCTTTGTCCAGACACATATCCATTTGTGTCAAACACTCTTTCGCGGCGCCGCAGACGATCTCAGCCTGATTGACTGGCTGAAAAGGCGCATCTGGCCCATGGAAGCAGCACACTCAGCTCAGTCCTTACGAGCCTCGGCGCGCCTCGGCATTGCTGAATTGATCAAGGGTGGCACAACCTGCGCGCTAACAATGGAGACAGTCAACCACACGGAAGCGGTTTTCCAGGTTGTTGAGGAGACTGGCTACCGGGCCACTGTTGGAAAATGCATGATGGACAAGGGCGAGGAAGTGCCCGCCGCGTTGCACGAAGATACCGAGGCCTCAATTGAGGAATCACTCGCCCTGCTCGAAGCGTGGCACGGTAAAGCAAATGGACGCATTCGTTATTGCTTTGCTCCCCGCTTCGCTGTCAGTTGCACTCGTGAACTGCTCTCGAAGGTTGCGCGTTTGGCGCATGACAGGGGAGTCATGGTTCACACGCACGCCTCCGAGAATCGTCAGGAGTGTGAGTTGGTAGAGCAAGCGACCGGCCTGCGCAACATTACTTATCTTGATTCCCTCGACCTGACCGGCCGGCACGTTGCGCTTGCGCATTGCATTCACGTCGATGATGACGAAGTAGCTATCCTGAAGCGTACGAACACAAACGTGGTCCACTGCCCTTCGTCCAACCTGAAACTTGGGTCAGGTATTGCGCCAGTGAAGAGGATGCTGGAAGAGGGTATTTCGTTATCGCTCGGTGCCGATGGCGCCGCCTGCAACAATCGCCTCGACATGTTTACCGAAATGCGCACTGCCGCGCTGCTGCAGAAGGCATTACACGGTCCTGAGGTCCTTCCGGCCAAACGAGCGCTGCGGATGGCTACGATCGATGGCGCTCGTGCGCTAGGCCTGGGAAACGACATTGGCAGCCTCGAGGTTGGCAAACGTGCCGACGTGATTGCGGTGAGAATGGATTCGCTGCATTCAACGCCCCATCCGCCTGATCTTGCGTCGGCGATTACCTATTCCGCGCAGTCGTCAGACGTCGAGACGGTAGTCATTGACGGTCAGCTGGTTATGCGGGAAGGGAAACTCCTGACGGTCGACGAACGGAGCGTCGTGAGTGAGGCAAACCGCGAAGCTGAGTTGCTAAAGAGTAGGGCGGTACTATTGCCAGATTCTTAGTGGCTTCCACTGGTGTTGAGCGGGGGATCCATTGGCTACGGCAAATGGTTCTGTGTGTTAGGGGCTGCTGCTGGGACTGAGGGATCGGTCCATTTGCCAGAGCATTGCCGTTTTAGAGGTTGGAGCTGAATGGTGAAAAGGGTTGTTTAAAAAGGCTGTGCCAGCTCGAAGGTAGCGACTGCGGGGGGCGCGATCGGCGGCCGAGCTGGCACTGGCGGGCACTATCAACTTTTGAATCGGATGGATCGTCTTGCGACTGGCTCACGTTTGGGCGCTTGCCCCACCCTCAACGTGTTGGATTATACACCTCTCCAAAAACCAGTCAACGACTTTTTGTGATGATTCAGACAAATCCGGGCGCTAGAGAGCAAAGTTGACAGTTCTTTGAGGAACTCCCTATACTCCCGGTCTTTCCTAAACCACTGGCCAGGTAGCTCAGTTGGTAGAGCGCGGCCCTGAAAAGGCCGGCGTCGGCGGTTCGATTCCGTCCCTGGCCACCATTCCTTTCAACAACTTAGCCTCACTCGAAAATCGTGTAAGAATTTCTCTCGCGCACA
This sequence comes from Pyrinomonadaceae bacterium, assembly GCA_023717605.1. GTDB lineage: Bacteria > Acidobacteriota > Blastocatellia > Pyrinomonadales > Pyrinomonadaceae > PSRF01. The sequence goes on along the minus strand of JAMQPH010000522.1, from coordinate 4,294 downwards.
ATACGCGCACATCAGTTTCTTTAAATTTCACTTTTGGCGCCGCTCGTTCAAGCAGCTTCCAAATTCTTGAGCCCTGTTGGCCGACCATGCCTACTGCAGTGATGCACGAGCGTGTTAACCAGCTACGTAGAAGAGGACGACCGATCTCTATTCAGCTGGTCCAATTTGTGTAGAGCAAAGCTGAACCACCGAATAGGTGGTCCAATACCCGTCGTGGCTGATAATCGGCCCGAGGAGAACCCTATCGATGGCGTTCGGCAGGAAAGCGGTGACGGTGATAAAGAGAGACAGTGCGCATCCGTGGAGTATGACGCCCCACGGGCTGATTGCCCCTTTGGACAATTAACCAGTCAATACCCTCCTCAGGCCGTTATGATGGTGGCAATGCTCGCGCCCGAGATCCGGTGATGCTACCGCGTTACGGTATTGACTGCGTTGTCACCACGACTCGATTTCTGACGCTCACGCTTCGATGGGCAAAAGTTTCTTGGTCAAATCTACTGCTTCCTACCAAAGAAGAAATTTACGGACAGCCCTAAGACATTAATTTTTTCCTTGCTACAGGTATTGCAGTTCTGACGTTGGTAAAAAGTATCGAGCATGAACCAGTTTTTGAAAGGATGTTCAATGCCGAACGAGTACGAGTTTTCGTTGAATGCATGATACTTACGATCCCAGTAGACTTCGCCGGCTGCATATGGCGAAAGATTAACTTTGCCTAACCTGATATTGCGCTTGGCGGTCAGCTTGTTGCGGTAGCGAAAATCATATCCAGGTTCGAGCCAACGAAACTCAAAGCGACTTCGATCAGTAAGCAGAATACCCAGGCCAGGCTCATAACGAGGAGTTCCTTGAACAACCAGTCGATCTTCACCGGTCGGAGAAACGTATTCGTATCCAAGCGACATTGTAATGTAATAGTGGTCCTCAGAGTCGATGTGCGTAAGACGACTAACAATGCGCCTCATCCGATAATTAAGATACGCTCCATACTTCGTCTGAATACGTCTTTCTCCTCCTTCATCGACCCGCTCGCCGTTTAATTGCAGTCGCAACCCCGTAGTTATATCGTAGTTGAAATTTCCGGTTGGCCAGAATTCTGCGTCAGTGGTTTGAGCTTGGGCTTCGAGACAAAGGGCGAAAGTGAGTGCGAGCAGAATTAAAAGAGATCTATGACTTCTTGACATGAAGAAACTTCCGCCTCCATAAGGCATTCCTGCAAGTATCGCTCCGGCCCTAAACGCTTCCTCCTATAAAGACAGGAACAGGGCATCAGTCTTGAACTGCCTCCAACATTTCGGCGGAGCTCCAACATGGTGGGGGCGTTATTCCTTTCTGCCGCTTGAATGAACTCGCAAGCGTATTAATCAAACCAACTTCCCTTCGAAACTAATGTGGCGTCCCGTCTGGATCGATCATTGCCAACAACGATTTTGGACATGACTAAGGTTTGGTGTTCGACCAATAGAGTCGGGGACTCTCATTGATGTCAATGATTTTGTTCGGACTTTAAAGAAAGAGAGAGAGAGAGAGGAGAGAGCATGCGAAGGTTAATGAATATGAGTTTAGCGATTGTCGGCGCATTCAGCTTAATACTTCTGACAAACACGGTGAGTTCCGCTCAGAAACTACCTAAGAGCATTCATATCCAGGCGCAGGCGATGGGAACGTCGACGCAAATGGGTCGAACTTTTAGCCTGAACCTCATCATCAACGAGATAACCACCGATGAGGAAAGGGTTGGCTTGCTCGGGGCGTTCCAGGAGAAAGGTAATGAGGGTTTGGTGAACGCGCTATCAAAGATGCACTCCAAGGGGCGAATGTCGATTACCGGCACGCTCGGCTACGATGTCGCTTACGTCAAACTATTTAAGCAGCCTGACGGATCCACCAAGTTGCGCATGGTGACCGATCGGCCTCTTCGCTTCGGCGAAGTTTGGTCCAGTAGCCGGTCATCGGATTACGATCTCTCGGCAGTGGAAATTGTTATCCCTAAAGACAAGAAAAAAATTACGGGTACTCTCTACCCGGCTATCTACCTCAAGATCAACAAAGAGGGCCAACTGGAGTTGCAGCTCTATCAGAACCCCTGGAATCTCGTGAACATCATGAAGCGCTAGGATGCAATCGAGTTAACTTATGTTTTTAGGCTTCAAACCTAATCGTAATTCAACAGGGTACCAAGCTTGGTCGGTATGAAATTCGCTCGCCTCTCGGCGCGGGTGGCATGGGTGATGTCTATCTCGCTTACGACCTCAATTTACATCGGCAAGTCGCCATAAAAGTGTTGCGTGCCGATCTCACAGCAGACAAAGCTCGACTACAACGTTTCGAGCTTGAGGCATACACCGCTTCCAGTCTGAACCATCCGAATATTCTAACGGTTCATGAAATCGGTGCTGAAAATGAGGACCACTTTATCGTCACAGAATTTGTTGATGGCGAGTCGTTAGCTCAACACTTGCAGTGCGGAACTTTCGAGATTCATGAAGTACTGGAGATAGGAATCCAGATTGCTTCGGCGTTATCCGCAGCGCATGCTGCGGGAATCGTGCATCGTGATATTAAGCCTGACAATATCATTCTCCGGCCCGACCACTTGGTTAAGGTCTTGGACTTCGGTTTGGCCAAGCTCAATGAACCAGCAAAGTATGGCTTCGATGCGGAGATAATCAACAGAGCACAGGCCGTCACGACGCCCGGTATGGTAATGGGCACGGCGCGTTACATGTCTCCCGAACAGGCCCGCGGCCTGACGGTAGATGCCCGCACCGACGTATGGAGCTTGGGCGTAGTCCTATATGAAATGGTCACGGACCACCAGCCATTCTCGACCATCGGGGACTCGCGGGCAATGACCTCATTGCTGCTCTCGCTCATCTACAAATCGGCAGGGCATATGCCATGCAAGGTGACACAGACAAGGCCAGGGCGGGATATCAGGAATTCCTCACTCTCTGGAAAGATGCGGACCCTGACCTTCCTATCCTGAGAGACGCGAGAGCCGAGTATGAAGAATTGAAATGAAGAAGATCACACACAGCCGCACCGGCGGGGCCACGTGTACTAAGAGTTTAGGGATTCACAATCCGCGCCCCCACAAATACTGGTAACCGAACGTAACTGATTGAAAGTCTCCACCAATGGTGGTGATAACCCCTTTGGAGTAAACAAACTTCAGCGACTGGCGCCGATCGAGCTTATAGGAGAAAGTGCCTCCAATCCGCGAGTTGCGCTGTAGGTCATTGCCGCGCACGCCGTTTATGACAGTGCGACCACCGGTATAGACCGTGCCGTCGAAGGCGGCCCACATTTTGTCATTGAAGACATAGCTCAAATGGAATTGCGCGCCGACTATCGGATCCTGTTTGCGCGTGCGACCCTGAAAGTTATGATTGGCGGTGAATAGCCAGGCACTCCCGTAGACATCCAGATACATTCGGCGTACAGCGCGCGAGATTCCCACCTCTGGTTTGAAACCCCAGCGATTAGCACTCAAGTTGACCGCCTTCGCAGGATCATACTGACCCAGAGGCGCCGCGACGATGATACTGGCGCCGATATTGGTTTTCTGACGATAGGTGATGAACTCTTTCAGATCCATCGCCCGTGCGCCGTGAAGATTGACTGCGAAACGAACCATTGGATCACGAAGCCCGGAACGCCTCACCGCTTGAAACTGACCCGCAACGTTACCCTGAAGATTCCCCCACGCGTAGGGAAGTATCATCCCGACGTTTGCTGAGCGGCCGAAAAAGTTAATCGAACGGACGTATCCAGCCGAGGCACTGTTGATCGTGGCCTTGCCGTCGGTGATGGGCAGCGACGGATCGAAATTCAGATCACCGGTTGCGCGGCCGTAGCTAAGCAGTACGATGTTCGTGCCCACCGGCGAAACGGAATAGGCTCGCGCTTCCATCTCCTGGCTCTGGACGCGCCACGTCAGTCCCAGGACTGCGATCAGCAGGGTAACGCTTACCAACCTTGCGCAACACCCATTCATGTTTCAAATGCGTATTAGAGAATTATTTCTTCGGGAAGATACCCGTTACGATTATACGAATGCCGCAGCCTTCAGCGCCGCCTGTCGGAGATGTGGCCCAACATCGCATCCCGCCCCCAAAACTCACTGGTTGTTTCCCGAATCTGACCACCTTCGTGATCTGAAAATGAATTGGCACCGACCAATGGTTGCTGGTCCAGTCATAAGTTGACTCAGTATTGAGTGTATAGGTCCATCCGTCTCTGGTCGAATAAGCCAGGAACGGTTGTACAAAGTCAGTGTTCACTCTTG
>JAMQPH010000518.1 GCA_023717605.1 Pyrinomonadaceae bacterium | reverse complement strand
TGACAGTTCGCTGGCTTCGAATGCAGCCGTTGGGCGGTCAACGTTGAGGCAGGTGGCTGCCGCCTGCTCGACGACTGGCGAGCGTCAAGTTTCAGGGGCGGATTCAACCGGTTGATGCAACACACTGATCACTGCGCAAGCAGAAGGAGTGTTGCAGATGAAGTACCGCACACGCACCTACTACACGGTCGCCCAGAAGGCCTTGATGTGGGAGCGATGGAAGGAAGGCTGGACGCTCCACCAGATAGCCAAGCTGTTTGACCGGGCGCACACGTCAGTGCAAGGAATTCTGGGTGCGTCTGGTGGCATCCGTCCAGCAGAGCGGCACCGTGCCGAAGTGGCGCTTACCCTGCCCGAGCGTGAGGAGATCTCGCGCGCTGTGATGGCAGGTCAATCGATCCGAACAGTCGCTGCACTTCTCGGCCGAGCTGCATCCACAGTCAGCCGCGAGATCAGGCGCAACGGTGGCCAAGAGTTCTATAGGGCGAGTCAAGCCGACCAGGCCGCATGGGATCGAGGACGCCGTCCCAAGATCTGCAAGCTGGCGGAGAACCGGGCGTTGGCCCGCATCGTGACCGACAAGCTGCGGATGCTGTGGTCGCCAGAGCAAATTGCCGGTTGGCTCAAGCATACTTATCCGCGCGACGAGAGCCATCGCGTGTCACACGAGACCATCTACCGCAGCCTCTTCATCCAGGCGCGGGGAGCCCTGAAGAAGGAGCTCCTCCAGCACTTGAGGCGCACGCGCGGCATGCGTCGGTCTCGGCATCACACGCAGAAGACTGACGTTCACGGGCAGATCGTCGGTGCCGTGTCGATCAGCGAACGCCCTGCGTCCGCCGAGGATCGCGCTGTGCCTGGTCACTGGGAAGGAGATCTGATGTTCGGCGCTCACAACAGCCAGATCGCAACGCTGGTTGAGCGCCAAACGCGGTACGTCATGCTCGTTAAGGTGGCGAGCAAAGACACGGAGACGGTCGTCGACGCGTTGATCAAGAACACGCGCAAGCTGCCCCAGGAGCTGTACAAGTCACTCACGTGGGATCGAGGTAAGGAGATGGCCGGTCACAAGCGATTCACGCTTGCCACCGACATTCAGGTCTACTTCTGTGATCCACGCAGTCCTTGGCAACGCGGCAGCAACGAGAACACGAACGGCCTGCTCAGGCAGTACCTGCCCAAGGGCATCGACATCTCGAGCTACTCACAAGCCAAGCTCAACGCTGTAGCGAGACAATTGAACGAGAGGCCAAGGAAGACACTTGGCTACCAGACGCCGGCTGAGATGTTCAGCCACACCGTTGCGTTGACCGGTTGAATCCGCCGGGTAAACCGGCCCTCCGCCCCAGAAACTCTCGCCGGCCGCTTTAGGCAACTGCTGTCATTCGCCAGGCCGAACTCGAACGTCGGCAGCCAGTCTGTTCCTGACGTTCGATCGGCGACCTCGAACGACAGGTGATGGCCCGTACGGCGACGTCCGCGAAGGCCGCTTCTCTAGACAACGACCGGCAGCAATGGAGCCGCCAGCGGCCGTTCAACGCTCAGGTCCTGGACACAGCTTGAGCAAGTTCGACGTATCGGCAAGGGGCATTCGCGAGTT
>JAMQPH010000465.1 GCA_023717605.1 Pyrinomonadaceae bacterium | reverse complement strand
CTAATCTCCGGAAACGCCTCCAATGGCGTTCAAGTATTCGGCGCAACAGCCACGCTGAACGTGGTGCAAGGGAATCTTCTTGGCACGGACATCGCGGGTGCCGCCGATCTCGGCAACAGCGACAACGGCGTGTTGATTGAGCAGGGGAAGCAAAACACTGTCGGAGGGACCACGTCGGGAGCGCGTAACATTATCTCGGGCAACAATGCGAACGGCGTCGAGTTTGCCGCCGCCGCTGAGGAGAACGTCGTTCAAGGCAACCTGATAGGTACCAACGCGGCCGGCACCGCGTCGGTCGCAAACTCTCTCGAGGGGGTTCGCCTCACTGCTCCCAAAAACATCATCGGGGGCACGACCCCTGCAGCGCGCAACGTCATCTCGGGCAACAGCCGTGACGGGATCAGAATCTCCGGAGCCGCCGCGACGGAGAATCAGATCCAGGGCAACTTCGTAGGGACGCTAGCGGACGGCGTTGGTCAGTTGGGTAACGCCGATCACGGCGTTCACATCAACAATAACGCCAGCAAGAACACAATCGGCGGGACGGCCGCCGGCGCCGGCAACACCGTCGCCTTCAACGGCGGCGACGGCGTGTTCATTCAGCCCGGCAACGCCGCAACCAAAGACAACGCCGTTCTCTCCAACTCAATTCTCTCCAACACCGGCCTCGGCATAGATCTCTTTCCCGACGGCATCACCGCCAACGATGCTGGCGACGCGGATACGGGCGCCAACAACCTACAAAACTTTCCCGCACTTACTTCGGCCGTCGTCTTCACGAGCAGCACGGCCGTCGCCGGAACACTTAACAGCACGGCCAACACTGCTTTCCGGCTCGAATTCTTCTCCAACACCTCGTGCGACGCTTCGGGCAACGGCGAGGGTCAAACCTTTCTTGGCGCAATAAACGTAACGACCGAAGCGGGCGGCAACGTGAGCTTTACGATTACGACTTTGCCGGCAATACCAATTGGCCGGCTGATCACGGCCACCGCAACCGATCCGACCGGCAATACCTCGGAGTTTTCACAGTGCGTGCAGGCGAGAGCAGCCAGCTCTGATCTCTCAATTAACATGTTCGATTCGCCCGACCCGGTCGCGGTTGGAAGCACCCTGACCTACACGATTACTCTGACGAACGCTGGGCCAGACCGCGGCGAGTCGGTTGTGATCACAGACAGTCTGCCGGCCCAGGTGAATTTCATTTCTTGTTCCTCGACGGCCGGGGGTGTTTGCGGCGGCGCAGGCGTCAACCGCACAGTGACCTTCAGCACCCTCGCGGCGGGCGAGATGGTGAGCGTCACCTTAGTTACAGGGGTAAACAGCTCGGTGAGCGGAGGTACGATGAGCAACACCACGACCGTCAGCGCTGCAACTTCCGACCCAAACGCGGCCAACAACTCCGTGACGATAACGACGACTGTCCCGACGACGCCGACGCCTACTCCAACTCCGACACCCTCAACACTGCAATTCAGCGCGACCGTCTACAGCGTGGTTGAGGACTGCACTAGCGTCAGCATCACTGTTACGCGATCCGACCCCGTGACGGGAGCGGCGACCGTGGACTACGCAACCGCAAACGCAACAGCCTCCGAGCGCTCCGACTACACCACTGCCCTCGGTACGCTGCGCTTCGCGGCCGGCGAGACGTCGAAGACTTTTGATCTGCTCATCAACGAAGACTCTTTTGTCGAGGGCACCGAAAGTGCGACCGTCATGCTGAGCAATCCCGCTGGCGCGATACTGGGTGCCGCAGCCACTGCGACGCTGGAGATTCTCGACGATCCCACAGAACCTTCGACCAACCCAGCCGATGATCCGGCAACGTTCGTCTGTCATCAGTACCACGATTTCCTCAACCGCAAGCCCGACGCTGCGGGGCTCGCTTTCTGGACGAACCAGATCACGGAGTGTGGCATGGATGCGCAGTGCATCGAGCTCAAGCGGATTAACGTTAGTGCCGCCTTCTTCCTGTCGATTGAATTTCAGGAGACGGGGTACCTTGTCTACCGCTTTCACCAGGCGGCCTTCAACACGGGGCCACTATTAAGTATGCGAGGTTTTCTCGGCGACACGCAGGAAATCGGTCGCGGCGTGGTGGTGGGCGCACCCGACTGGGAGCAACAGCTCGAAACAAACAAGCGGGCTTACGCAAACGCGGCGGCGGCACGTCCGCAGTTCGTGACGCAATACCCCGGCTCCATGACATCCGCCCAATTCGTCGATGCGCTAAACGCCAACACACTGGATCCTTTAAACCCAGGTACTGGCGGGTCTCTTTCAATGGCCGAACGCGATCTGTTGATCAGCGAGCTCGAGTCGGGTATCAAGACGCGAGCGCAAGTCCTGCGCGACGTGGCCGAGGACGCGGAGTTCCGCGCGCGTGAATTCAACCGCGCGTTCGTCTATATGCAGTACGTTGGTTACCTGAGGAGAAACGCGGACGACCCGCCGGACAACAATCTCGATGGTTATAACTTCTGGTTGGGAAAACTCAATCAATTCAACGGGAACTTCGTGCAGGCGGAGATGGTCAAGGCGTTCATCATCTCGAGCGAGTACCGAGGACGCTTTGCAAATTGAACGCTCGCTTTCAGAGAGTGTGAAGCGACGACGAATGAAACGTTTCAACATGGCGATCATACCGGCGATGTCCGGGCTCACCATGAATCCCTTTCGAGATGTCCGAGGCGAGGCTTTAACTCATCGGACGTTCCTGGGGATGCTCACATCGCTGTTGCTTATCTTCGTCATGCTTGGCGGTGCTTGCCGCAAGCAACCTGCGGCACTGGAGATCAAAGGCCGCATCCTCGCCATGATGACCGCGACTGGTTTCGATGACAAAGGCCAACTGCAGAACTCCAGCTTTGCATTCGCGCCCACTGCGCCGCAGTTGGTTGTGATAGTTCACGTTGGGAATCTCGATAGCGGCGAGCAGGCCTCAGGTGCTAACTTGATCCAACTCGAACCGGTCGCGGCGGCGGCGCCTGAATCTGTGGTCAACATCGCCTGGTATCGGGTTTCAATGCGGGATCAGGTGAACCACCTGTGGCTGGGGCCAGCGGGAAGTTGTCGGTGGACCAGCTTGCCCCTGACGAACCTGGGGACGCGTTGGATAGCTGCGACACCGGCCTTAGGAGTTGGATAAGTATTGTCGCTGGGCCAAGACGGAAAAAATCCCCACTCCCAGGCCCACGCCAGCCCTGACACCGACGATGCAATGTCCTCTGTTTGAATTTGAAATTCCAGGTACCGGCTCGGCCAAGGTAACTGGAGGGGTCCGCGGTGGTTTTAGACTCGGACTCTTTACGGCGCTTGGAGGGGAATACGACTCAGTGACAAACGGCTACACAATTGTTCCGGCTCCAGGGCCCACTGGACAAAGGTAGACCCCACTGTCAAGACGTGATACAAAGCGCTGCTTGCCACGTAAGGGACCGTGAGGCGGCTATTAAACCCTGCGAACTTTGAGCTCCCCTGGAGTCAGTCGTTCAACGCTGCGTACATTCCAGCAACACCAGCCGAACTCGAAGCCCCTATCCCGTTTATCTTGTCCCCGCATGGGAAATTTGCCGTTGAGTGTCGTTATAGAAGAGAGGGGAGCGTGCCCGAATCATGAGCAGAATTCAACGGAGCAACCAAAATGAACCAAGCTCGATAAGGTGCTCTAGAATTGTTTTGCAAGTCTCTGAGTTTTGTTTCGTTCTTTTTGCAACTCTTCCCTGAGGCCTGCAGATCAAAAGGAGAATAAGAATGAAACAATTTACACACTTCGTATTCGGCGCGCTCATTATCTGTTCATTGATCGGGGGAGCCTTCGGGCAAGGCTTGGTTGAAAGCGACTTGCAAAAGATCGCCAATAAATCTATCCCCGAAGGAATGGTCTCGGCCCATGAAGCCGTCCAAGGGCGATTTGCCGGGTCCGCTACAAAGGATAGCTCGGGCAACATAGTTGTTCTATACAAGAAGGGATCTCTCGCAGGCAGGTACCAAGGATTGATCCTCATCCCGCAGGAATCTGGTGCTTACAGCCGATATCAACTTCCTGAACCCGCATCTACTTGGAGCATGATGGACCCGAGCGCGGTCTTCTTTGCCAATGCGGACGGCGATACCGAGAACGAGCTTTTCATTATCGACAAATGCTATACGGGCATTGGACCGACCGGAGCGAGTGCATTTTATCGGACAAGAGTGTATGACTGGAACGGTATTGCTTTTTCTCACGTCGATTCGGTGAGTGAAAAGATCGGAAATGCCAATACCGTTGCGATGGCAAAAGCCAAGCTCCGTCAGTTTTCGAAGACCCTCAAATCGCAAAAGACGCAGATGCTCGTGGCGGTCGAATTTGGGGCCCACAACGAACAGATCGACAAGGCAGCAGTCGCCGGAGAAGCTTGGGTAAAAGAACCGGCACAGATCATCGCTCGAACGTTCGGCGGATTTTCCGAAATGCGGTCAAAAACGGTCGAATTTGCGGCGCCGACAGCCGACGAAGCCGAGTCATTGTCCATTACGATTACGAACGACGGGTATTTGGATGATTCGGTTCGCGGCGAAAAATATAGCCTGGAGCTAAAAATGAACGAGCAAGGTGTCTGGAAATTCGTTGCTGCGGCAAAGGCATGGCGCTGCCAGCCCGGTCGCGGAAACCAGGATTATTCGACAATAAAATGCACGTAGTCGTCGTGTAGAAACTTTCGTTTCGAACTCGAACTCGATAGCTACTATCTGACCTTCTAATATCTATGAATGAATAACAACGGCGGTTATTGCGATTGCAAGGTGATGGAACAGATCGCACCCGTTTGGCGGAGGAGATTCGGAGATGACTAAGTGTGCTGTCTTGTTCGCGACTATGACCTTGGTTTTTGTCGGTACGGGTTTCGGCCAGAAGCCAGCGACGATGACGGTCAAGGTTTATTTTCACAACGAGAAACCGCAGACGGGGCAACTTGGTCCTGTGAAGGCCGGGTTGGATTTTCTAATTACTGACAACTCAGTTGGGCCAGTCCGTCTGGGGACAACTGTTGCCCAGGCGCGCCGAGCATTGCGCGGGTTCACGCTAAGCCGGACATCTGATGGCGAGGGTATTGCGCTGATCGCGGTCAAACGTGGCAAGCAGACCGTGATGACACTTTATGCGGGTGAACAAGACCCCCGGAGTCGTATCAACGAGCGCGCGAGAATCGAATTCATTGAGGTCTGGGACCCGAGGTACTACACCTCGGCCGGAGTCCATCCGAAGATGCCCTTGCGCGAGGTCGAGCAGAAGTACGGTCAACTTAAGGAGATCAGGTTGAGCGAGATCGAGGCGCGTGAGTTCGCGACCTTTAGTACTCACCCCAGCGGGATTCAGTTGCGCGTGGGGGATGATTCCGGGATGGCCGGGATCTACAACGAGGGCAAGAATACGACTGCACGATACTCTCATTCGGCCTACCTTATGAGCATTTCGATAACGGGCAGAGGTAATGCGACGGCGCAGTTTTCCAGTCGTTACACCGATCTCAAAAAGCAATGCAAGAATCCTGCTCCGGCTAGAGTTGAGGGCCATCATACTTCCTTGTTTTGCCAGGGCTGTGGAGGTTTTCAGTTTCATAACTTTGACGCCGCCACGATGGCCCAAATCAATCTTCAAACCTTAGATCGTAAGATCTCGCACCCGCTCACTAATCAAAGTCTTACTTACGATCAACAGGTCAGCGAGATCGAATGGCGCCTGGCAGATGGAAACGGATATTCGCAACAGACGGGTCAACTCAGCAGGAATGAATGGGAGACTCTTGAAGACTTTGCCAGGCGGATCATTCCTCAAGGAATGCAGCTCGCCCATAGTCCTCTGGAAGATAACTTCGGGCCTTCACGAAAGAGCATGGTCATTCTTTTTGAAGCAGATAAGGCCGCTGCCAAATCTTACGAAGGATGGGTGCTGGTTCCCGGTCTAACGGGTTACGTAAAGTACGATCTCCCCAAGCCGGAAGTCACCTGGAGCATCGAGGAACCAAAGGCGGTCTTGTTCGCCAACGCAGACAAAGATCCGGCGCAGGAGCTATTCATCATTGCCGAATGCTACACGGGTATTGGGCCAACCGGGGCGCAACCGTTCAATCGCACGCGGGTTTACGATTGGAACGGCAGCGGTTTCACTCATCTCGAAACGGTCAGCACGACGATAGGAACGGCGGCGACAGCGCGAGCAGTGCAGAAAAAGCTCAAGCGCCGGCCATGACCGCAACGAAGTTGCTCTAGAAGGACACTGACAGCAAACACGGAGAAGGAGATGAAATGAACGAGCTAGACAGGATCAACACCCGAGTGCCTGTCACCAACCTCGCGCAGATCTCGCTACCAACGATGGTCGCCACACTCGTCCTTTGTTTCTGTGGCGACAATCTCACTGGATAGCCCATATCGCGGGCTCTGTTTCATCTGATATATTCCGCTTATGAACAAGCGAGCAAAAAAACGATTGAAGGAATCTATCGCGAAGGACAAGCAAGAACGAGCGAAGTCCGCTCCACAACAGCGCCCCGGTTCTTCTAAGGATCCCCAACAGCTACGCGGTTTTCTGCCGAAGCCCGAAAAGAAGCGAGGCTAGCCATAGTCTCGATGGTTGTGCTACAGAGCAATCCCGCGTTCGAATCGTTTACGAGCTAACAAAACCAATACCGAACCCCCTGGAGGCGTGATGCTAACTCGACGATTAGCCACACTGATCATCAATTGTTTCTGTGTTCTATTCTTTGCATCCGACGCCTTTGCGCAAGAAGCAGCCGCTCGCGCAACAGCTGGGAAATTGCTCGAAGTTAAGGTCTCTGCTCCGGCACTCAAGGGCAATCTGTTGGGTGACCCGACTGAACAGAGTGTGGCGGTTTATCTCCCACCAAGTTACGACACGTCGCCGACAAAGCGCTTTCCGACTCTCTACCTGTTGCACGGGTTTCTCGACAACAAGGAGGTTTGGACCACCAAAGGGTTCCAGGGAATGCGGCTCCAGCCGTTGATGGATGAGATGATCAAGAGCGGCAAGATTCGCGAGATGGTCGTTGTTGTTCCCAACGGGTGGAATGCATCCGGCGGCGCCTTCTACACGAACTCAAGTGTAACTGGCAACTGGGAGGACTACATACATCGTGACCTGGTCCAGAACATCGATGCCAACTATCGGACGATAGCGCGGCCGGAGAGTCGCGGCATCGCCGGACATTCGATGGGAGGATACGGCGCCATCACACTCGCAATGAAACACCCGGACGTCTTCAGCGCTGTCTATGCACTGAGTCCGTGCTGTCTGGGTATGGAGGGAGACTTCACTTCCGAGAATCCAGCGTGGTTGAAGACGATTCGTCTCACATCCAGGGAGCAGTTGAAAAGCAGGCCCGAATCGCTTGAGGACTTTTATCCGATCGCATTCGTCGCAGTATCTGCCGCGTTCTCACCTAATCCCGAGCATGGCCCGTTCGATGTGGACTTTCCTTACCAAGAGCGGGAGGGCCGGCTCGAGAAGAATGAGAGCGCTTACGCCAGATGGCGCTCGAAGATGCCGCTCTACATGGTTGAAGAGAACAAACAAAACCTGCTGAAGCTTCGCGGGATATTTATCGACTACGGTGTGAAGGAGGAGTTTTCTCACGTCCGCATTGCGAGCCAGCTCTTCTCCAAAGCCCTCGCGGAGCAAAGCATCCCGCACATCTTTGAGGTTTACGAGGGAAACCACGGCAACAAAATCCGACAGCGCGTGGAGACGCGTGTGCTGCAGTTCTTCTCTAACAAGCTGGAGTTCGAGAGTCCTAAGTGAAGAGCGTTCAAAGACGGCAAGGTTTTCTCTCGGTTGTTATGCCATTAATCTACTGGCCCAATAGCCTGGACGCCGTTTCTGATGAGCTATGGCAACAACCACTATCTCGGACTCACTGGGTAAATAGATTATGAAGCCCGCTCACTTCTGATACTCGAATCTAGCGACGTCAGACTCGCCCAGAATCACGGTGTCGCCCTCACTGAGTGGGGTCTCCGTCACTCGTGGTGATTTTGGGTCGTTGACGAAGGTTCCATTACGGGAGTTCTGATCGGTGATGACCACGCGTCCCTCTTTCACTCCGATCCAAACATGACGCTTGGAAATTCTGGGATCCGTAATCACAATTTCAGAAACTGTCGAGTCACGACCAATACAGGATCCGCCGGGGGTGATGTCAAACTTCTGTCCTGCCAACAGTCCTGAGACAAACTTTATAGAGCCGTACTCGATTGGAGCGGTATCACCGTCCGGGACAATAGCAACCGTACGTGAGAGATCAATGGTGGCGGATCTGTCAGCGCCGGGGGGCGGTTGAGGTGCAAGTGGTGGCGAGATAGGTCTGCTCGGCGGCGTTGGAGTGGAACGGGAAGGCGATGGTGTGGGCCCTTGTGGTTCCGGTTTAAGTGCGCTTCCACGCGCTGCTCCTCCCGCCGCGGGTAACACGCCCGCAGCCGCATGCGATTTTGACTGCGCCTTGCCCCTTCGGCGCATGAGTAGGAACACGACGACGGCAATCACTATGACGGCGACGAGTATGAAAAGAATTACCAGGACTCCGCCTATTATCCAACTTGTTGGCACGCCAGACTTATCCTTTCCTTCTGAGATCTTTTGCTGACTGTCCTGCGCCAGTCGATTGACTTCCGAATGTTCCGGGAAAAGGCGTTTCACCTCTTCGAATTTCGGAATGGCGCCCGAGTAACTCTCGGCCCAGTAGAGTTCCAGCCCTTCGCGATAGGCCTTGTCGGCGGTCCCTAATTCATTTGCGACGCCGGCGGCCTTAACAAACTCCAGCACGGTGCTCGAGGGAACCACGAAAGCAAAGCCGGATACTTCCTGATTGTTAACTCTATCGCCGCCGAAGGTCAACAGCCCAGCAACCTCCGCGTTGTCAGTCATCACCGGCCCGCCCGAGTTGCCGTGGGTCGCAGGCGCACTTACCTGAAGTACGGGGGCGCCACTCGCTGATTTCTTTTGGGCGGAAATCTTGCCATCCGTAATGGAGGCCTCCAGCGCGGATTTTGAATCAAGTATTCCTGAGTTAAACGTATCGGCGGCTCCAGGGTAACCGAGGACAGTAACGTGGTCCTGTAGTTTAATCGCATCCGAGTTTCCCAGAAGGAGAACGGGAGCGTTCTTCACCTCAATCTTAATCACCGCGACATCCTTGCCCTGTCCCACTGGGGCGCCGTATTGCTTCTCTTCAAATTCGTAAACACTGCCGTCCGGGATAATGACGTGGTGGAACACTTTCATTTCCGTTAGCCGCGAGTA
>JAMQPH010000427.1 GCA_023717605.1 Pyrinomonadaceae bacterium | reverse complement strand
TTGCCCAGGTTGATGACTCCGAGCGTCGAGCCTGGAATCGTCCGGTCAAACCTTTCCGGGTGGTGGGCAACATTTACTACGTGGGAGCCGAAGGCGTAGCTTCCTACCTCATTACCACACCACAGGGCCATATTCTTATGGACAGCGGGTTTGCCGAAACAGTTCCTCGTATTCAAGACAGCTTGAACCAACTCGGCTTAAAGCTCGAGGACGTGAAAGTACTGATTAATAGTCACGCTCACTTCGATCATGCGGGTGGTTTTTCACAGTTGAAGAAACTAACCGGCGCCAAACTGATGATCAGTGAAGCCGACGCGAAGCTGATCTCGGATGGCGGACGCAGTGACTTCCAATGGAGCAACAATGCGTCTTTCTATTTCGAACCGGCTGAGGTTGACCGCCTCTTGCGCGACAATGATAAGGTTGAACTCGGTGGTGTGACGATGATAGCTCGCATCACTCCCGGTCACACCAAAGGATGCACCACCTGGACCATGAAGGTTCGCGAAGCGGGACGAGATTTGAACGTGGTTTTTGTCGGCAGCACCACCGTACCGGGTTACAAGCTGCTCAACAACTCTGCTTATTCAAACATCGTTGAGGACTATGCTTATACTTTTGCCCTGCTGAAGACGCTGCCATGCGATGTCTTCCTCGCTCCGCACGGATCATTCTTTGGTTTGGACGAGAAGAAGCTGCTGATCATGAAGGGCGCAAAAACGAACCCGTTTATCGATCCTCAAAGCTACCGGCGCTTCATAAACGCCACGGAACAAGCTTATCAGAAGCAGCTGGAGGACGAGCGGAACAAAGGTAAGTGAGATCGGGAGGAGCAAAGATGCAGTGGCTATACTTGATCGCAGCGATTCTGGGCACAGTTCTTCCGCTCTGTTTCTTTGTTCCCTTTCTGTTGACTCACGGGTTGGACATGACTTCGTTCTTCCGACAGCTCTTTCAGAACCAGGTGTCCTCAGCGTTTGGGATTGACGTGTTTGTCTCGTCAATCGTTCTTTGGCTGTTTGTCTTTTCCGAAGGCCGGCGACGTGGCATGAAGAACTTATGGTGCTACGTTCTCTGTAATCTTCTGTTTGGTGTGTCTTCGGGCTTTCCCTTGTTCCTCTACTTTCGAGAGCGAACAATCAAGCGCATGGAGCATTCAGGTACGGCCGCAGCGACCTGACGCGAAAGAACTAATCTAACTGCAGGTGGCAGGGAGTCAGCATTTTCCATTTCTCATTTGTCATTTTTCATTTCGTCATTTTCTGACCTCATTTCGTGGTGATTCGTGTTACTTCGTGGATCGTTTGTTGGGCTGAGAGATGAAGAACGATCCACGAAATCACACGAAGAGACACGAAACAACAAGTCACGAATTGCAAAATGAACAATTATGAAAATGGTCAGC
The DNA here is from genome assembly GCA_023717605.1 of Pyrinomonadaceae bacterium. Classification (GTDB taxonomy): domain Bacteria; phylum Acidobacteriota; class Blastocatellia; order Pyrinomonadales; family Pyrinomonadaceae; genus PSRF01. The sequence goes on along the minus strand of JAMQPH010000427.1, from coordinate 12,394 downwards.
AGGCTTTTGCTAATCTTGATCAAGCAGCTTCGTCGTATGTTCGGTGACACTCGGCCGCGTGAGCATCTCTGCTGTATTAACTACCTGCGTCCCAATGGCTGAAATGTTTTGTGCCGGCGGCAGAGCGTACCCACTTTCCGGGGCTCGCACTTGTATTGGGCGGGAGGATGGCTCCTCAAGACGAATGTCTGGCTCGAACATACAGGCGTAGGCAATCCGAAGGATACCGCTCAAAAAGAACACGCCCGACGTCATCGGGATGAACAACTCCGGCTTGCCGATCACAAATACGCTGAGCAAAGCCATGACGAAGCCGATGACCAGGCTCGCGAAGATCAAACACACGCCCGCTCGCACGCCCTTCTGGCGGGCAGACAACCGATCCTCCTCGCTAACCTTAGCGAGGGCCCCATTGTGAGCGAGCAAATCCGCAACGACACTGAGTGGGAAGCCGCAGCGAGAGCAGAAACCCATATCATCAGAAGCCTGTTGCTGGTTGCACTTCGGACAAAACATCGCGGCCTCCTTGGGGAAAGAATCTAAGTCACCCGTCCGAGTTTACGATTAAGGTTATGGTAAAGTTCGGTGTCATCTGCGGCTTATCAATGACGGAAACCAAGGTGTTAGTTGGCGGCGATCATTGCAAACTCTATACTCCCTACCTTCAATCTACCCCAAGTGAGGTTCAGCCCGGTTGACGTCATCGCGACCATTGAGAAGTTGTTTCAGAGATTCCACCTCCTCAGTCTGCTCATGCAACCTCTTAGAGAGGTAAAACAGCGCGACCATAACCATAATGGCACCTGCGACCTGTGACACCCATATTAGCCATCGGTTCATGAAACCGACCCCGTTAACCATAAAGAAAGGACCGAGGAGCATAAAGGCTGACAGCCAGACCGGATAACTAGGTGTTGGTTTCATACTTGTCCTCCAAAGAGAATGTATTTTGAGCCAGCTAACCCTGATGTGCTTCAGCGGCCAGGCGACAACAGCGCGAGGGCCAGTAATCGATCAGAGGCATGCTGATTTCGGTTCGCTGCAAGCTCTGTTGTTAGCCGGCGGGCATCTCCTTCTCCGCATACTCCGCAAAGAGCATGACGTCCGCAACGTTTCCGCTCAATTCCATCGCGATGCTGCCCTGTCTGAAATAGAGATAACTGTAGCCATCATCCGCACTCCACAGTACAACCTTATCAAGGAGAGGCGATCTGCCTTGCGCGCCAACCTGAGTCGAAGCGCCTACAACTATTAAGACTAACAACAGGGTCTGAAATTTCCTCATCATTCATTCCTATTGCGAAGAGGCAGCCGGTAACTATTTAATTGAGCGGCCCAACGGCCGTCTTAGAAAACGGCGATTCGGACGTATAATACGCCGCGGTTCATTAGTTTTTGTAGGCTGTGTTGCCAGATTGAGGATCGCGAAGGGACTGTATTCTTCATGAAGTTGGTCCTACCGCTGGATTGACGACGTAATCACACAATCCCGGGGAAGCTCTACTTACCAAACATGAGTACTCGAAGGACATCTATCAATGCAAGACTTTGAGAAACTTGGTGCGTTCTATCTCGGGCGCCCATACGACTTGAAGAGCAAGAAGCCAAAGGAAGGCTTGCTGCTCTACGACTCCAAGGACCTCGTCACGCATGCCGTCTGCGTGGGCATGACTGGCAGCGGCAAAACCGGGCTCTGTATCTCATTACTGGAAGAAGCGGCAATCGACGGTGTTCCCTCAATTGTCATCGACCCCAAAGGCGATCTCGCCAATCTGCTTCTAACTTTTCCGGACCTCAAGCCGGAAGATTTTGCCCCCTGGATCAATGAAGAAGACGCCGAAAAGAAGGGCCTATCGGCTGCCGAGTTTGCTGCCCAACAAGCCGAATTCTGGAAAAAAGGACTGGCTGGCTGGGGTCAGGATGGCGCCCGAATAAAGCACTTCAAAGAATCGGCAGACTTGCGCGTCTACACACCCGGCAGCAACGCCGGGATCCAAGTCTCGATTCTCAAGTCATTCGCTGCCCCACCATCCTCAATCCGGGAAGACGACGAGCTAATGCGCGAGCGCGTGAACACAACCGTGACCAGCCTGCTTGGTCTTTTGGGCATCGATGCGGACCCGATCAGAAGCCGCGAACACATCCTGCTCTCAAACATTCTCAACAGGGTCTGGATTGCCGGAAACGACCTGGACATCGCGGCCTTGATTCATCAAATTCAAACACCGCCGATGACCAAGGTGGGGGTGATGGACCTCGACTCGTTCTTTCCATCAAAGGATCGGTTCGAGCTGGCTATGACTCTCAACAACCTGTTGGCAGCTCCGGCATTCGGCAGTTGGATGGAAGGTGAACCACTCGACATTCAGCAGATCCTGCACTCGCCGGATGGAAAACCACGCATAGCAATCTTCTCCATCGCGCATCTGAACGATGCCGAGCGCATGTTCTTTGTTTCGTTATTGCTAAATCAAACTCTGGGTTGGATGAGAACACAGTCGGGCACCACCAGCCTGCGAGCCATACTCTACATGGACGAGATCTTCGGCTACTTTCCACCCGTCGCAAATCCGCCCTCCAAGCTTCCGCTTTTAACCTTGCTGAAACAAGGACGTGCATTTGGCCTGGGCGTAGTGCTGGTAACTCAAAATCCGGTTGACCTGGACTATAAGGGACTCTCGAATACGGGCACCTGGTTTATTGGACGACTGCAAACGGAGCGCGACAAAGACCGCGTATTGGAGGGACTCGAAGGTGTGGCCGCCGGAACTGGCCTGAAGTTTGATCGCCAGGAGATGGAACAAACTCTGGCTGGACTCGAGAGCAGGATCTTCGTGCTGAACAATGTTCACGAAGACGCCCCGGAAATTTTCGAGAGTCGTTGGGCCATGTCGTACTTGCGAGGCCCGTTGACCCGCAAGCAGATCAAGACCCTGATTGATCCGGTGAAAGCTCAAATGACGTCGGCGCCGTCCCCGCAGGCCGCGAGTATGGCGGCAGGAGTGGCGGCGGCTCCAGCGCCGAGTGTTTCGTCGAGTCACTCAACAAATGCAAGGGTTGAGCAAAGCGCCAGCGCCAACCGGCCGGTATTGCCACCAGAAGTTTCTCAGTACTTCATTCCACATCGAAGCGAAGGCGTGAGCGGTGCCACTCTGGTTTATCACCCAGTCGTGCTAGCCACCGCTGAAGTGCGCTTCAGCAATAAGAAGGTCGATGTAGCGCGGGAACTGATGTCATTGGCTCCAATCACGGATGGCGTGATACCGGTGGAATGGGATCAGGCAACTGTCGTGGATCTGCCCATTGCCGATCTTGAGCAGTCAGCCCGGGAGAACGCTCAATTCGCGGAGTTACCGTCGCCGGCGGGAAAAGCAAAGAGTTATGATTCGTGGCGGAAGGACTTGGCCGGGTGGCTCTATCGAAATCAGAAGCTCGATTTGTTTACGAGTCCGCGTCTGAAAGCGATCTCGAACCCCGACGAGTCAGAACGCGACTTTCGCGTCCGACTGCAACAGACCGCCCGCGAACAACGTGACGCAGCGGTCGAGCGACTACGGCAAAAATATACTCCGAAGATAGCGGCACTCGAAGAAAAGCGGCGTCGCGCGGAGCAAGCCGTGGAGCGCGAAACCGAACAAGCATCAGGCCAGAAGATGCAGACTGCTATATCATTTGGGACAACCTTGCTTTCATCATTCCTGGGACGCAAGTCGCTCAGCCTGACAACACTCGGCCGGGCCACCACCGCCGCGCGCGGCGTCGGACGTTCGATGAAGGAAGCTCAAGACGTGGGCCGGGCCAAGGCGTCTGTCGCCGCGGTCAATCAGCAATTGGCTGATCTTGACGCGCAATTTAAAGCGGAGACCGAAGCCATCGAGAAGTCGTTCGATCCTCAAACCGAATCGCTGGAAACAGTCACCATAAAACCAACTAAGCCAAACATCTCTGTTAAGCTGGTAAGTCTCGCCTGGGCGCCCTACTGGCACGACTCGGAAGGTCGCGCTACGCCGGCCTGGCAATAGAGTCGTAGCTGAGCGGACGAGCACTCACTCACAGAACCGCTTGCTGTAGCCAGCGGATGCTAGCTCTCAACATTATCGAAACTGCTCAAAACCCGACTATGGTGAGACTTTGGTCTTAGGGCATCAGATCAACCGCTCTTCACTCAAAGATGTCACTTGCTGCCGCGGCGAACCCACGACCTCGCTTATTTAGGCAATCATTCGCCGCTCTCACGGTTAAATGCTAAGGTGAGTGCTAGCATCCGCTGGCTACGGCAAGCGGTTCTGTGACTTGAGTGCTCGTATCCTGGCTAGGGTATGCGGGCGCGCTGCGGCCCCTTCCTTACCAGCAAATTCGCCCTCGCTCCGGAGAACTATTCGAAACTCTTCTCTAATTTTTTTCACAGCTTCGGCACTGGGTGGGGTTACTGAGTTCACACAGATAAATCAACCTGTAGCCCGCTTGCGAACCTTTCTGGCGTGTTTCGACTGAACGCAACTACAATAGTGCTCGTTCCGTACAGGCACTGCACATTAGTCCCCGATTAAGAAGGATAGCGACGGATTGCCAATCGCCACAGGTACAACTCTAGGACGATATGAAGTGCGTTCCCTTCTGGGTGCGGGCGGAATGGGCGAGGTTTATCTCGCGCAAGACACACAATTGCGCCGTCCGGTTGCGCTTAAGTTACTACCGGCTGCCTTCACACAGGACGAAGATCGGCTGCGGAGATTCGAGCAGGAAGCTTATGCGGCCTCGGCCCTGAATCATCCGAACATTCTCACCATCTACGAAATCGGGCATATCGATTCCACACGTTTTATTGCTATGGAATACGTGGATGGCGAGATGCTTAGACAGTCTATTTCGCGTTCGCCCGCGTCTTCATCACAAGAAGGAACAAGCCCGGTAGGCTCGGGAATGAAACTTGGGCAGGCATTAGACCTGGCCATCCAGATCGCTTCGGCTTTGGCTGCATCGCAGTCAGCCGGAATTGCTCATCGCGATATCAAGCCCGAGAACATCATGCTGCGGCGCGATGGCTACGTGAAAGTACTCGACTTCGGTCTGGCTAAACTTACCGAACGTCCCGCAACCAGCGATACCGAAGCGCCTACCAGAGCCCTTATTAACACCAGCCCGGGAGCGGTAATGGGCACGGCAAACTACATGTCGCCGGAACAGGCACGTGGCGAGATCGTTGACGCTCGCTCAGACATCTGGAGCCTTGGGGTGGTGCTTTACGAAATGATCGCCGGACGGGTCCCGTTCGAGGGGCCTACTCCGAGCCACGGCATCGTATCGATACTCGAAAAAGATCCACCACCGCTATCTCTCTATATGACTGACCTTCCCGAGGCCCTCGAGTGGATTGTGACCAAGGCCCTTACTAAGGATCGGGACGATCGCTACCAAACGGCAAGAGAGATGTTGACGGACTTGCGCCGGTTGAAGCAGCGCCTTGATGTGGGTGCAGAAATCGATAGGTCGGTCGCTCCCGACAGGCACTCTGGAGGCGCGGCGATTATCTCCGGCCATACCCAGCCTGCCGGTCAAACGGTTAGCACATTTCCTTCAGAACAGAGGACGACGACACAAGTTAACTCTGCCACGGTCTCCAGCGCGGAATATCTCGCGACCTCGATCGGCCGCCACAAGTTGGGATGGGGAATTGCAGCAGTAGCACTAATCGCTACCATTGCTGGCGGTGCTTTCCTGTGGTTCAGACTTCGGACCTCCGACTCGACACCTACTTTCAAGAAAATCCGTCTATCGCAGTTGACCAATACCGGCAAAGCGACGATGGCGACAGTTTCGCCCGATGGCAAATATGTGGTCCATGTGGTTAGCGATGGCACGCTGTCGAGTCTGTGGGTGCGCCAGACTGCCACCTCAAGCAATGTTCAAATCGTACAGCCTGCCGAATCGAGATACGTAGGTTCGACGTTTTCCCATGATGGTAATTACGTTTACTACGTGGTCTATGAAAAGACGAGCCCTAACGGGATTGTCTATCAAATCCCGGTGCTGGGCGGTACTCCGCGTAAGATTATCGAGGACGTAGATACACCGATCACTTTTTCTCCCGACGGCAAACGCTTCGCCTTTGTTCGAAATTACCCCAGGGCGGGAGAGACTGCCCTTTTCATCGCTAATAGCGACGGTACGGGAGAACAGAAGATTGCTTCCCGCCAGCGGCCCAAGCGTTTCACAGCGGGCCCAGCCATTGGGCCATCATGGTCACCGCGTGAAGACCTCGTTGTCTGTCCCGTAGCCGGACCAGAGGGCGGCCTCGATTTGCATACTGTAGTGGGAGTAGATTTGAAAACCACTGCTGAAAAAGAGATCACACGCCATCGTTGGCCCTTTGTCCAGCAAGTTGTCTGGATGCCCCATAATCAGGGACTACTCTTATCGGCGCAGGAACAACTGGGAGGACCGACCCAGCTCTGGTATGTGGCCCACCCAAGCGGCGAGTTGGAACGAATCACCAATGATTTGAATAACTATAACGGAGTCAGTGTAAGCGCCGATGGCAACACGCTGGCAACGGTGCAGAGTCAGACCAGTTCGAGTGTCTGGTTGGCGCCGAATGCAAGTGCGGAGGCTGCCGTTAAACTAACGTCGGGAACGAACGAGGGTGGCGCGGGCGTCGCGTTGATGCCGGACGGGAGAGTTTTATACACAGTCTCCGGTGTTGGTACCTCGGATCTGTTTATTGTCAACGCAGATGGCAGTAATCCACGGCAGTTAACTTCTAACGCGGCTCTCAATATTCTTCCGGCAGTCTCTGCCGACGGACGGTTTATCGTTTTCGCCTCGAACCGCAACGGCGGCCCTCACATCTGGCGGATGGATAGCGACGGTTCCAACCTCAAGCAAATCACCAAAGGTATTGCGGAGATTAACCCGGTCGTTACCCCTGATAGCCAGTGGATTGTTTATCAGGACATCAACGATTTGAACCTGTGGAAAATACCAATCGATGGCGGGACGCCTGCCCAGTTATTCGATAAGTTAGCCAGCCAGGCCGCGATTTCGCCTGATGGAAAGCTCATCGCATGTCGCTTTCGCGAGGAGGATCTAAGCCCTTTCAAGCTCGGTCTATTGTCTTTCGCCTCCGGAGAACTCGTGAAGTCGATCGACGTCCCGGTCATTAGAAGTAACCTCGAATGGACGCCCGACAGTCGCGCCGTGCTTTACGTTGACTCACGCGGCGGCATCTCAAACGTTTGGAGACAGCCTATTGACGGCGGGCCGGCGAAACAGTCCACGCAGTTTAAAACCGATCAGATCTTCAGTTTTGACCTCTCGTCGGATGGGAAGCAAATGCTGCTTGTGCGAGGCAATGTCTCCGATGACGTCGTTTTGATTGCCGACGTCAAGTCCTAGCTTTGCGGGACAAGAACTGTCTTCAATTAACAACCCGAAACCGCAAAGGCTTGAGCACACGCAAAGGATAACCGGCCCAGATTCAGGCTTTTTCTCACGTTCAAAAACTCAGTCGCAAGCCAAATTGAAGCTGACGAGGATCAGCCGCGCCTGTAGGCTGGCCAAACCTGGGTACGGGCGTAGCGCCAACACCGAAAACATTATTCGGGAGTTGCAGGTTGGCGCGGTTTAGTACATTGAACGTCTCAACAAGAGTTTCAAGTTGCACACGGTCGCTCAAGCGAAAACGCCGGCTGAGACGGAGATCGAGGGATGCGAAATCAAATCCTTTGCCTGAATTCCGCGCCATCCCAATTGGCCGATCATTCGCGTTAGTATCGAAGTTGAGGTCATCTCCCCTAACCACATTAAAGGGCAACCTCGAGTTGTAACTAAAGATGTAACTCAACTGAAATCCCCTTAGGAAGCTCCGGATCGTCGATTCAGATTGACCAGTCGGCATTTCGAAAGTCCCACTCAAAGCTATTCGGTGACGTTGATCATTGTCTGCTAGTCCCCGGTCATCGTTTAGGTTGAAATTGTCCTGTGGCGTGAAGAAGAAGGCGTTGCCCGCATTGTCGATCGCCTTCGAAAAAGTGTAAGACAGTCGAACTCCGAACCAGCGTTGGAAACGGCGGTTCAGCGCCACGATCAACGCATCGTAGGAAGAAGTTCCGGAGCTCTCGAAACGACCAACATTCGCGAATCGCGGATCGGGACGACCGAGATTCGGCACACCGGCCGAGGCCGGGAACCTCGGTACGTTGCCGTTGAGCGAAAGTATGAGGTGCAGGCCGCGCGTGTGCAGGTAGCCAACTGAGAGCGAAGTTGAAGGAAACAACTCACGCTCAACCTGCACGCTGGCTTGTTGGCTGTAGGCGTTCTTAATGTTCGGATCTATGGTCGTAATGCTGACCAGAACGTTCGAAGGAAATGCGGCGAGGGTGTTAGGAAATACAGGCGCGCCCGGCTGGCCGAAAGCGAGCACGGCGACTTTGTACTTCGTGCCGTCGCGCTGCAAGGCATTGGAAGTTGCGCGCAGCGGAAGGCGATCGAAGAAGATGCCGAAGCTTGCGCGAAGGACAGTCTTGCGGTCACCGGGAGCGTAGGCTATTCCCAGTCGCGGAGCAAAGTTGTTTGCATCCGCGGTGATGGGGTCGGGCAAAAACTGCGCATCGTAACGCAGTCCTGCGTTTATGGTCAGGTCTTGCCTGGGCCGCCATTCATCCTGCGCAAACAGTCCAATGTTCGGGTTCGATTGAAACTGGTCAGTGGCTCCGAATGCCTGCTGAAACCCGGTATAGCGATTGGCAAGAAAGTTGGGAAGCGAGGAGAAGGAATAGACACTCTGAAGCGCGCCCGGGAATGTGATGTTCACGCGGTTGAGCAAATAATTCGCTCCGATTTTGAAAGAATGTGAGCCGTGCTGGATGGTCAGCGTATCTATGACTTCATAAGTGTCAAGGTCACGTTCGGTGGGCGAGAAGGTGGCGGTGCCAAAGCTTGCTACACCTGAAATGTTGATCGCAGGTCCGACCTCGTCGTTTACCGGGGCGCCTAACCGGCTGTGCGTGAATTGAAAACGCGCTTCGTTGATCGTTCTTGATGAAAGAGTTGCCACGTCGCTGACGGCGATAGTCTGATCGCGATCCCGGAGCGCGGTTCCCCGGCTGACTGCGTTGAGCCCACCAACGTTTCGAGCATTGATACTGTCGATCTCGTAAATGTTGTAACGCGCGGTCAATTGGTTCGTTTTATTCACCTGGTGATCTACCCGAAAGAGAAAGTTAGTCGTGTTGAATCCAGTGGGGACTACGCCGGTCGAAATTCGCGGTCCGTTGTAGCTGATAGAGTCGAGTTTGCTGTTCACGAGCGCGACGTTCGCCGTCGAGATTGTGACTACGGCTGCGTTGTGGAGTCTCGTCTGCTCGAAATTCGAAAAGAAAAAAGTGCGGTTCCGGGAGATGGGCCCGCCCAAACTAGCTCCATACTGGGCCTGGGTAAGAGGATCTTTGCTCGGCGCCAGTGGATTGCGCGCATCCAGACGCTGATTGCGCAGGAAACCGTAAAGACGTCCGTGGAAGTTGTTGGTGCCGGATTGCGTTACAATACTGACAAAGCCACCCGATGCGCGTCCAAACTCAGCGATGCCGCCTGACGTGATCACCTCAAACTCGCGAACCACTTCCTGGCTGAAGAACGTCCCAGGCAAATCCGCGGCGTCATCGTTTGCCGACAATCCATCGACGACAAAGCCATTGTTAATAAACCGCTGACCAGCGATCGACAGGCCAGTGCCTGGGACCGCTGACGTTTCCGGAAAACGCTGGTTGGCGACGGGATTTGTTCGCGTGACAGCAGGCGTCAGCGCAGCAAGGTCCAGATAGTTTCGCCCGTTGAGAGGCAAGGAATCGATCTCGCGCGGCAGCAAAGTCTCAGCCACTTGGGTCCGCACAGTCTCGATCACGGGAGGATCCGCCGTAACGTTTACATTCTCGGCAATGCTTTCTACGGTGAGCTTGAGGGGTAGATCGAGGGCCTGCCCCACTGACAGCGTCAATTGTCTTCTCATTCCAGCAAAGCCCGATGCTTCGACGCTGATCTCGTAAGCTCCCACCGGCAAGTAGGGGAAGCGAAAGCGTCCTTCGGAATCGCTCGTAGTAGTTTGCTCCTGACCAGTATCGATCTTCTTCGCGACAACAGCAGCCGTCTTGATCACTGCGCCGCTGGAGTCTTCTACACAGCCACTCAGGGTTGCCGAGCTCATGGTTTGTTGAGCCTGAACAATATTGCTCGCGGCAAGAAAGAAAACAGCCATCCCAATTGCGCGAACACCATCCCTATTAGCTTTTTGCATAGCGCTTCTCCTGAAAAAGAGTGCTCCAGCAGAGACTGCCGGCGAGCGGCGCTGTGGCCGCACGGCAGTCCTGCCTAAAATCGGCACTTTCGATCGGACATTACCTTCGACACCTAATCCAGGCGATGGCGATCGTACCCTCAGATAGGATTAATCAGTTTTCACGAGAGGCGGGCTGGAGGCGCACGCGGTCGGAGTTGCGTCCACTTCGCGTTCAGAGTGTTGATTTGTGGATTGGCACTTGGCAGGACGCGACGAGTGAGGTGCAAACGCGGCCGGGCGGTGGAAGCGAGAGTAGATTGCTCGCGCGGTCGTGGCCGCCGAGTGTAGCTCACCGAGCAGATACCGCATTCTGCCGGGCAGGGACTACTCAAGATGTGAATGTCAGGGAGGTCGGGCTTCTCGGATTTGGCTGAAGTCGCTTCCGGCTCCGATTGCTTTGCCGAGTCGGAAGTTACATCGTCGGCGGATGGCGTCTGAAGGCTACAGTGACCGCCGTCTTTCGCTTCAGCCTGAACATCGATGGTCTTGATCGAAACCGCCTTTGCTGTTGTCGCAGGTTCCTGGCCACATAGAACCTCGGGCTCAGGCTGAGGCTTCCTGGCAGTCTGTAGCAGACCTGTGCTGCAAGAACCTGACTCATGCCCAGACTTCCCGATGCAGCAAGCCATCGTAGCTGCGCCAGCAGACGAAGCGGTACCGAGCGACACAACGGCCGTGAAGAACGACGATGCTACGACTATCACCAGGAGAGCGCGGACCACTGGCACTGCCAGTGATTGGATCGGGCGCTGTCTTGGATTTAACGACATTCGATCTCGTCCTCTTATGGAGTTAGGAAAATTAGACCCAAGGATCGGGGGCTTGAGTTTAGGGCAATTTCGGAGTGGCCGGAATCTATTACCTATCACGATCAATGTCAAGAGGTATTGCAGTCTCACAACCAATGTCAGGCAAGCCTTAAGTCGGTTTCTTGTTTCAGTGGGCAAACGTTTGAGTGCCATGCTAGTTCAAGGTTGTCCAAATAATTAATTGACCATTTTCCGTCCAACATTTAGCATCCTTTATATTATTCGTGTTCGAACTGCCAGCATGAAAATTGCGATCAAGTATGGCCTGTCAATAACGTTCGTGGTTGTTCTCTGGGTTCTGGTGACCCATTTTCTGTTTCCGCTGGCGCCGGATTCTAAAGCCAACATCCTGGCGCCGATCCTCTTCAACTTTGCGGCGATTGGGGCTCTGTATCTGGGCATCAAAGCCAGCGATGTTAACCGTGATCTGAATTTCAAGCAGGGAATAAAAACAGGAATGGCGATATCGCTGGTATATGGCATTTCGTCCTGCCTCTTCTTCGCCATTGTATTTCTTTTCGTTGGCCCAAAGTTGATGGCCAATGAACCTATGGCCCAGGACTATCCAATGTGGCAGGCGGCGATGGCAGCTTTTGCCGGAATGTTCTTTGGAGCGCTGATTCTGGGGCTGGTGTACTCCACGGTAATCTCGTTTATGCTCTTGAAGGCAAGAAAAGCGTGATCGCGGGCGCAAGTATAACTACTCTGCCAGAATAGTCGTTTTCATTTTCCATTTCTCATTTGCCATTTCTCATTTGTCATTGGGAATTGTTAACTTCGTATTCGTGTCCGTTCGTATGATCTCGTGGATTGTTCTCATCTCTCGGACAGGCACACGATCTGCGAAGTAACACGAAGCATCACGAATGAAATCCGGAAAAATGACCAAATGAAAAATGAGAAATGACAAATGGAAAATGAAAGAATGACTCACCGTTGAAGTTTGGGGTTCAATCCTTAGGGCACGAGCACAACCTTCCCAATATTCTTCCTACCCTCAAGGTAGCGGTGGGCTTCCCCAGCCTGCTCGAATGGAAATGCGCGATCCACATGTGGACGAATCCATCCTTCCTGGACTCCTTCCATTAACGCCTGCACCCACTCGGCAACTTTCTCAGGTTCGTGCCACAGGTGCCCCAGGTTCAAACCAAAGACGCCGCGATTCTTGTTCAACAATCCGAGAGGATGAAATCTAGGCATCTGCACGGCTGCCTTGAGTAGTTTGAATTTGCCCTTCAGTCCATCGGCAGAG
>JAMQPH010000409.1 GCA_023717605.1 Pyrinomonadaceae bacterium | reverse complement strand
GACGGTGGTGCAGGCGGATGGGCAGAACGTCCAGCCTGTCGTGGTGGATGAGCTTCGCATGGGAGTGGCGGAGACCTACGATGTGATCGTCGAACCAATCGAGGATCGCGCCTACACGATCTTTGCCGAGACGGTGGATCGTGGCGGTTATGCGCGCGGCACCCTCGCGCCGCACCCGGGCATGGGCGCGGAGATCCCTGCATGTCGGCCCAGACCGCTCCGCACGATGGAGGACATGGGCATGAGTACGGAGGGCATGGACATGGGAGGCATGAAGGCCCCCCATGGCAGCATGATAATGCCCGGCATGGAGCCTTCCAGCGGCATGTCGAACGTGAAAGAGGACGACGCCGATCAGAACAACCAAAACATGGAGCATATGGAGCACGGTCAGGGAATGCCGCCCATGCAAGGCACGCACGAAATGTCAGCCATGAATGCGGGCGATCCACGCCGCTCGGTGATTCCTGGCGCTGAGCCGGTGAAGCATGGTCCCGACCACCACGGACCGGGCAACCAAACGGTGGCCGAGTATTCGCAGAGCCGGTTGGGGGAACCAGGGAGAGGACTGGAAGACAGTGAGCGGCGAGTGCTGCTCTATACCGACTTGAGAAGTCTCGCCCCTTATCCCGACCAAAGGGAGCCGGAGCGCGAGATTGAGCTCCATCTTACAGGTCATATGAACCGGTACATGTGGTCGTTCGACGGGAAGAAGTATTCAGAAGCCCGCGAGCCGATCCACTTTCGCTACAGCGAGCGCCTGCGCTTGACCTTTGTGAACGACACGATGATGGAGCATCCGCTGCACCTGCACGGGATGTGGATGCATTTGGAAAACGGCGCGGGGGCATATCTTCCGAAGAAGCACACAGTCATCGTGAAGCCGGCCGAGCGGCTGTCTGTCGCCATCACTGCGGACGCCCCGGGGCGCTGGGCGTTTCACTGCCATTTACTCCTCCATATGGAGGCGGGGATGTTCCGGGTCGTCGAAGTGTCGGAACAATGAACGGAACAGGATCTCTTGCCAGATTCTCCGCAAGCCTCCTTGCAGCTGCTTTGGCTTTCTTATTGAGCGACGGCGTCGCCGTGACGGGCATCGCTGCGCAACCTTCGATCGAGTCCCCTATGACTCCAATCAAGTCAAGGGTGAGTGATACGATCCCAAGCGCAAAGGCCCCAGCTGACCCTACTCCTTCCAAAGCCTCTGTGACCGTCGGTCCTGCTGTCGTGCAGGAAGACCCGCTGTCTAAGTTTTCTTCGCCAGGCGACTGGCCTGCCCCTGTCAACGATCAGGAGCACCGTCTGTTCACCCTCGTCGATGTCCTCGAATACCGTCCGAGAACAGGGGGAGGTGAAAGTACGAACGACTACCGGTGGGACATTGAGGGCTGGTACGGAGGGGACTACAACCGACTCTGGTTCAAAAGCGAAGGACAGCATGACACGGCCTTCAAAGCAGACTACGACGTCGACTTTCAACTGCTGTATGGCCGGTTCATCCAGAAATATTACGATTTTCAGATCGGCCCCCGTGTTGAGACTCAAACATTCCGCGGGCGCAACGAGACCCGTGGGCTCGGGGTGATCGGAATCGAGGGACTCGTGCCGTACAACTACGAGTTCGAGTCGGCCCTGTTTATTGATCAGAACGGCGCCGTGTCCGCGCGTCTCTCGTTGACCAAGGACATGTTGGTGACGCAACGACTGATCCTCCAGACTCGCTTCGAAACCAATGCCGCTGTACAAAGAGTCGAGGAGTTCACGACCGGATCGGGCATCAACAACCTGGAATTGGGGCTTCGGCTGCGCTATGAAATCCGGCGCGAGTTTGCTCCCTATGTGGGCATCTCCCTCGACAAAAGTTTCGGCGAGACTGCAACCCTCGTGCGCCAAGAGGGTGGCGATCCGAGTCAGATTCGATTCGTCGTGGGCGTGCGGGCGTGGTTCTGAACGTGAACCCTCGTGAATACTGCGGGATAATGCTCAATGTTGAATGTTCAATGTTCAATTGAACCTCAGCCCGAACCTCATCCCGCAGCTTCTTTCTGTGGCATCCCGCAACAATGATGGGGTCGGCGCTGTGGCTTTTAGCTCCAGGACGATCTGAATCTGACGGCTAATCGTGTGAATTAACAGGTAAAACGATAGGCTGGTTGTCTCCGTTAGTGGCACGGTCTTGGCACGGGGGAGGGGTATGATGTGGCTGTTGCCGGCTATTCTTGGGATGGTTATGCTCCTGAGCTGTTCAGGTGAGAGGACTCGGGTCACGGTCGAGGAGCCTCGGGGGACTGACCAAACCTGGAGTGCGGCGATAGAATTCGCTCCACCCTCCCCGGAAACCATCCCAGGTAGTCAACTTGGTGAACAGATCCGGCTTGGCTATCAGATTGTCGTCAATACTCAGGAATATGCCCGACCCTATGTCGGCAATCGCCTCAACTGCACCAACTGTCATCTCGACGGCGGGCTCAATCCGAACGCGGCTTCATTCGTCGGCCTTGCCGCAGTCTATCCCGAGTACCGAACCCGCAACGCAAGGGTGAATACGCTCGCCGATCGTGTCAACGAGTGTTTTGAGCGGAGCCTCAACGGGCGAGCGCTTCCTCCGGATAGTTCCAAGCTGCAGGCCGTCGTGGCCTACATCACCTGGCTCTCACGCGGAGTGCCGAGCGGTGCGGCATTACCCTGGCGGGGCCTACAGCGCATTGAATCACGGCGTCCGCTCGATCCAGGCAACGGGAAGAACGTGTTTGCGAACAAATGTGTCTTCTGTCACGGCTCAGACGGCCTGGGGACGATGGCGGCGCCGCCGGTCTGGGGGCCGCAGTCCTACAACGTTGCCGCAGGTATGGCACGGGTGAGTGTTGCCGCAGCCTTCATCAAATCGAACATGCCGCGTGCCCGGGGTTGGAGCCTGTCGGATGATGATGCGTACGATGTGGCCGCGTATATCAACGCCCAACCGCGGCCGGATTTTCCCGACAAAGCGAATGATTGGCCGAAGGGCGGCAAGCCCGCTGATGCGCCATATTAAACCTA
The DNA here is from genome assembly GCA_023717605.1 of Pyrinomonadaceae bacterium. Taxonomy (GTDB): domain Bacteria; phylum Acidobacteriota; class Blastocatellia; order Pyrinomonadales; family Pyrinomonadaceae; genus PSRF01. Next base: position 183 of record JAMQPH010000409.1, on the reverse strand, counting down.
TTCTTTGAGAGGATGCTACACACAGTGGTCGTCAAGATGAACGCGATGCTTGTCACGCTTCTGGTTGGCGCACTTGGCGCTTCTGCCATTGGGCTCAGTGGAGCAGTTGGGACGTCTCAGGCCCCACATCGAGTGGTCATGCATCTCAATTCAGGCGATGAGAAGGTTCAACGAGGCGCATTG
>JAMQPH010000375.1 GCA_023717605.1 Pyrinomonadaceae bacterium | reverse complement strand
TGCTTAGGTAAGCGAAAGAAAGTGGCAAATGAGCCACTCAGAAGATCCTTAACTCGACGAAAACTACTCATTACTGATAACCAAAACTGATTGCAGAACAGAACTTCAACATTAACGCTCAGTTTTTCAGCAGCCTGCTAGGGTTTCTTTTTCGGATGTCCGTAGCTGATCATGTTCGCAAACGTCCGGTAAGCTCCCGGAACGCCCGCACCCAGTTGCCTGTACCAGACCAGACTCGTGTAGATGTAATACCCGCGCCCATATTTCGCGGCTAGCAGCCCACCTTTCAAGGGATGTTCACCTTCATCCAACGTTTCAAATAAAGCCTGATATTTAGGGTCCCACTCTTTTGGGAAATGGAGCCCGCGCTCCTGAATCCAGCGATCAAAATCGGCTCGAGTAATTCTGTTGGGAAAACTTAACAGCCGATGCTCGGGCAAGAGGAATTTAATCGGAGCGGTCTCTTGAGTGACACGTTCGTTTCCCAAAATAATCGGAAAAGGCGCGAGTTGGGGACGACCCTTGGCGGGATCCGGGTTCCACTCCTCCGTCTTGTGATAGAAGACAATCAGCGTCCCGCCGGCTCGAACATAGTCAAGCAGTTTTGAGTTTGCGCCGATCAACTCCGGATGCGCAAAGTAACCTCGGTTGTCGATAATGAGGGTGCCGTAATCGGCCAGCTCACCCTTTTGCACTTGTTCGACGCTCACCTCTCTGGCGTTCACTCCCAGCGCAGTCAGCGATTGCTCGAGCGTTTTGTCGAAGCTCGGTATGAATCCGACTCTCAGGTCTCGCACCACTCGCGACTCGCTGTACACCGCTTGGACAAATCTTTGAGTAATGGGTTGTGAGAACGCTTCTGATTCTACTGACAACAAGAATTGTCCAAAACTGTCGCGTGCTAGACGGCGTGTAGCCGCAGACTCCAAAGGAATGGCGTTAGATCTGAGTGTCAGCTCCTGGGTTTCGTTTGGTCCAAGAGTGATCTCGCGACCCACTTCAAAGATCTGATATTTCGGAGCGCTCAGCTTCACTGTGCCTTGGAACGGTCTGGCAAGGTTGTTTGAGAGCTTGATTCTCAGAACCAGCGGCCGATTGATGGTGGCCGGGGTCAACACATATAGCGGTGGTGAGACTTCCTTAATCTCAACGGCAGGGGCGATGTCGAATCTCGCTTCCGCCCCTAATGAAAACCAGGCACCGTCGATTTCGAGATCGGCATCCGCTACAAATCGCTCACCAAACAGTCTACCGTCGTAAAGATGATGTGACGCCGGGACAGTTGGCATGGCTGTGGCCGGAATTACGCGGTCCACTGCATTGCTGGTCTCTGTATCTGCTACGAGTTGCTCGGCGGCTTCCAGCGTTGCGCCACTGCCCCAACCATGAAAAGTCATCCTGTTGATCCGGATAGTCCTTTCGCCTGTGTTGGCCATGTTGACGGTGAATCGTGCCGGAATACCTGGTACCAGAATTGAGGCGTTTGACTTAAGGCTCAACTGAACGCCTGAAGTAAGGCCCATGGCCCGATTTCCGCGCTCGGTTATCAGGCTCAGACGGTGGGAATATTCTGTTGGGACACTCGTTTGAATTTTCTGGTTACGACGCCAGCTAATCAAGGCATTAAGTACTCGGTCTGGTGCTTGAATGAACTCAGTCAAAGGGCGGCCGTAAATTGTCGGCGGTGCGAACCGCGCACTGACGGCTTCAGGAATGGACAAGCCTTCAAGAAAGGTTTTTGCGTTACCCGGGAGCGGTTTCGCGCCTGGTGCTTCGCGCGCCAGGGAATATCGGATTAGTGGCAGACTCGTCTGACCTCGCAGACGCTCGGCAATAGTCTTTGGCCAGGGCCCCTGGGAGGCATGCTTTTGCAACGCTTCAAGAGATTGCTCCGCGTAGATTGTCCCGCGCACCGGATCACGCTCGTTGGGATCGACGGTTACTAACTTTTCAGTGTTGGCAGTAGGTGGGCTCGGGTCGGCTACCCTGGTCCGAACAAAAAGGCGACTGGGCTGCCAAACAGTCAGCCCCCGCAGCTGTTCGGGAAACCGTTGGGGATCGGCTGCCGCATCGAACGCTTCGAGGATCAGGCGTCCAGTGGCCTGATGATGGCCGTGGCCGCGCGAAGTGTCGTGGTTCGTAATAATAACGTCGGGACGGAGCTCACGAATCTTGAACACCATCCGTTCGAGAGCTTCGTCGTGACCCCAG
>JAMQPH010000369.1 GCA_023717605.1 Pyrinomonadaceae bacterium | reverse complement strand
CTCAGTGCGGTCCTGATCCGTTCTGCCGCCCGCTGCATGCCATCGCTGGTCGCGACCGGCTATTGTCCGGTCTCTGAACTTTCTGGACGCTTCAGCGAGATGGAGGGGAGCGTGGTACACGTCGCGCTCGGTTACCCTCGCGGCTTGCATGCCCGGCGGAGTTCTTCAACGGAGCAGTCTTCTCATCGGTCAACGAACTTACGGATCACCACACTAACGAGGCTCCGCCTCAGACCGACAAGGCATGGTGTGCTGGCTCCGCTCGCCGGTTCATGACGAGCTCTGGTAAAACCAGTCTCAAGGGGACCGATGAACGGTCTAAACGCCTTATGCAGGCAAAACCGAACGAACGGAGCCACCGGTGAGCGTACCACGGAGCGTCGCCAAAATCATCCAGGAGCATGTCACCTTTGAGTTGGAGTGCATCGATCGGATGTACCTCAATGTCTATGTGCCCGCGCTGCAATGTGAAAGCGGCGTAGTGGGCTTCTTCCGCCGCCACCGGGGGTATCAGTTCGCCTCGTCGGCCTTGATGGACCCGATGACCAAGAGTTTCGTTGCCGCCACGGAACGGTTCGCCACAGATAACGAGGTGCCCGTGATTCAGTTCCTCAAAGGGCAGCGCAAAGACGATGTGATGAAGGAACGTCTGCGTCACTTCGACAAACCGGAAGGCGTGGTGTTCATCGGTAAGGCCCAGGAGAAGACAGCGGTGTTCCGCACCGAGCGGCGGTACAACCCTGAGACCGGACAGCGCTACCCCTGGATCGTCCGCTCGACGGCGATGGTCAACCACTACTACTGGTATTGTCTGGATCGGGACTTCGGCCCCTTCTTCCTGAAGTTCTGCTCGTATTTCCCTTACAATGCCAAGCTGTGCCTGAACGGCCACGAGTACTCCAAATGCCAACTGCGCCAGGAAGGCATCGACTACAAAGCCCTGGATAACGGGTTCGTCTCCTGCGCCGACCCCCAGCGACTGCAAACCATCTGCGACGAATTAGGAGCGCCGCAAATCGACAGCTTGCTGCGCCGCTGGCTGGCGCGGTTGCCGCATCCCTACACGGCCCAGGATCGGGAAGCCGGTTACCGCTATGACCTGTCCATCCTGCAAGCCGAGTTCTCCCTGACCCAGATTCTGGACCGCCCGCTCAGTGGCCGCATCTTCTTCGAGGAGATCATCCGCGAGAATCTCGACATCGGGCGTCCCGACCTGGTGCAACTGGTCTTCGACCGCCGCGTGACCAGGAAAACGCCCGGACGCTTCCGAACTCGCGTGCTTACCGACGGGGTGATTCCGTCGCTTCACGTGGATTACAAGAACTCTCGCATCAAGCAATACTTCAAACAGGTTCCTGACGTGTCCGAGGTCGGAGCCCGCACTGAGACGACCATCAACAATACCCGTGACTTCTACATCGGCAAGCGGCTGTGTAACCTGCTGGCTCTGCGGCAGGTCGGCTTTCAAGCCAACCGACGTCTTCTCGAAGTCGAATGCCTCAGCCACGATTGCGCGGTGGGAGAAGAAACGCTGCACCAGTTGAACCGTCCGGTCGAAGTCAACGGACAACGCACCTCGGCGTTGCGCACCACCGATCTGCGCGTGTTGGCGTTATGGCACATCCTGGTCTGGTTTCGTCTGCTGCCTTGTGGTTTCGCCAATCGAGACCTGCGCGAGCAACTCGCAGCGCTCACCGGGCAAACGCCCACCACCATTACGCAGGGCAGAATGACCTACGATTTGCGACGGCTGCGCCTGCACGGCATGATCGAGCGAATCCCCAAGGCCCATCGCTATCGGGTCACTCCATTTGGACTGCGGGCCGCCCTGTTCTTCACCCGCGCCCACGCCCGCCTCTACCGTCCCGCCGTCGCCGAGGTCATGTCCAACGGGCCTCCCGACGACGCCAGTTTGGCACACCAGTTCGCCAAACTTGAAACGGAAATCGACAAGCGCATCCAGCGCGCCAACCTGGCCGCCTAAAACTTGACTCAATTACACGGGACTTTGTAATCCAAGACCTCTAGTGAGGGTACCGCCAATGTACTTGACATCATCTCCTCGGACTGCGCCGACGGCGATGCTGCTCTGGAATAACACCAGTGCGAGCACGG